>NZ_JBEUTW010000052.1:0-7303 GCF_040492675.1 Bacillus sp. AP50 | reverse complement strand
ATATAGGTGAATAGAAAGATAAATTAAAATTTAGTTTCGTAGTTGTAAAAGGAGGTTATTTATATTATTTTCTTATAATTTTCCAAAAAGGAGAGTTTATGAAAAAGATTATTGTTTTTGTATTAACGATATTTATATTATTCCCAGGATTCGCAACACAAAGTTATGCGTTGTCAGATTCGCAATCTGCGGCAATACAAGCGTTGATAGATGATGCCTGTCGTATATCAGGTGTGCCGGGAATGTCAATCTCAATACTTGCTGATGATGAAGTGTTCTACTTTTCTTCAGGGTATGCAGACCGTGAAAAGGGGTTGTCTGCAAGTGAAAATACACTCTATGAGTTAGCCTCTGTCAGTAAAGCTTTTACCGGTATGGGTATTATGCTGTTGGAAGAGCAAGGGCTGCTCTCAATGACTGACCCTGTCCAAAAATATTTACCTTGGTTTACGTTAAAGTATCAAGGGAAACCTGTTGATATGCAAAGTCTTACACTAAATAACTTTCTTCACCATACCAGTGGTCTAACAAATATTAGGCATACTCAAAATATTCCACAAGGCAATACACCGGATATGTTGCAAAAGACTGTGGAAATGCTCGTGGATGCTGAATTGGCGTTCCCTCCCGGTGAACAGTATAACTATGGAACCGTTAATTATGACGTATTGGGTTTGGTTATTGAGATTGTGTCGCGACAAAGCTATGAAGACTTTATGAAGGAACAGGTATTTCAGCCGTTAGGTCTTCACCAGACGTATGTTTATAAAGAAGATGCTCAAGCCACTGGACAGTTGGCACAGGGCTACCGTTCTTCCTTTTTTATGACAACTCCATTTAAAGCTCCGGATTATGCTGGGAATAAACCCGCAGGCTACATCATTTCTAATACAAAAGATATGGCGCGTTGGATGGGCATACAGATGGGTATCGTGCAGGACATACCCGAAATATTTCACACGGTTATCGAAAAATCACATAGGGGTGATATGTCTGTTTCGGCTGTCAACGGTATGTATTATGCGGCAGGCTGGTCCGTAAACGCCGAACAAACGATTATAGAACACACTGGGGGCAATCCAAATTTCAGAACCGAAGTAGCCATACTGCTAAATGAACGAACAGCCGTCTCCTTGCTGAGCAACGGCGCAAATACCAATATAAACATGGTACTAAAAGTTAAAGATATATTAGAGGGCAATCTAACTCAGTCATATGAAATAAGCGGCACACAGCTTTTGGATATCATTTTGTCGTCTATCACAATTATTCTTTGCCTATTGGCCGTTTTGCTATTTCTCTTAGGATTACGCAGAAGGAAAACGAATGAGCGGCAGCCAATGACAAAAAAGAGAATAACCGTAACAGTTATTTTCCTGATCGCTACGATTTCCCTGGGTATACTGTGCTTTCGATTGGTCAACAATACTTATTTGGCAAACATATAGTGTTCTTACAGCTTTGATTTCGTCAGCATTATTAACAGCAAGCATTACATGGTTTGTATACACTCACCGATAAAATACCTCGCTCCCAAGATAAGCATAATGTTAAGTAATTAAATTTCAATTTATCGGTATGCTTAATTTGAAAAACATAAGACACTTCGGTGTCTTTTTTAATATCATCGACAATTTTCCCAGTCAAACCTAATTACTATTGCTTCCACTAACCTGCTCCGTTCGTGGAATAAGGATTTTTAAACAACTATATTATTTTTTAAATGACTTTATTGTAAATTAAACAACTTTATTATTTCTGCACATCTTGCGAATTTTATATTAAAGGTCTTATCCAAAGTTGAGAAAAATCCACATACCCAAAATATTTCATCTTAATATTCGTTAAGTCTGATGAAAAAGGAATTTGACGTGTTTCATAGTATAAGGGAATCATAATAGAGGATTCTATCAGTTCTTTTTCAAGATTCTTATTTAATAAAGGCCACTCTTCAAAATGTGTATGTTTGTATTTAGATAGTTGGTTTCTTAGTGATTTATTTGTTTTTAAAACTTTAGCCAATGGTGAATATCTAGCTGTTAAAAAATAATAAAATGATATCTCTTGATTCATCTCGAATACTTCACCATGAATAAAAAGGTCGACTTGTTCATTAAGTTTTTCATCCCTAAGATAGTTTTCAAATGGAACCCATTTAACTTGAAAAGGTATATTTTCTTTTTCTAAGATATTCATTAACCATTTTGTGGTTGCTTCTGTATACTGAGTAGCTTTTATAATAAGTGGTTCTTTAAATTCAGGACGTTTTCTTTTTGGGATATTGATTTGATGATCTATGTCTTTTAAACAGCTTTTAATATTTGGGATTTTTTGAGAATCATATTCATGAATATGATTTATATTGTTAGCGATAATAGAATGTAAGTAATTACGAACATCTATGTGCTGAATGGAAGAATCGCGCCAAGCATTCATAATTATAACGCCAAAACCGGAATTCCTTTCTACTTGAAAAGTAGAATTACATTTATGGTGTTTGGAAGATTGATAAATAGTATCAAATTCCAGAGGGACTTGAATGAATTCTACTGTATCTAGCAAAGGTCTTTCTTGAAAATAATCATGAAATGCTATCAATGATGTTTTCTCCAGGCTATTCTCTCCTATATAAAAACCACCGCTTCCTATGATTTGACCGTTATTTTCTTTATAAATACTTGTATTTATCATACATAACATTTGTAAACAATAACTACACCCCTTTGGGTAATGTATATCAAGAATTAGTGGTGATACAACTTCTATTTTTTCTATGGGTGCCCATAAGTCTTTATAGTATGTATGACTGCGTAATTTTGAGAGACATAATTTCACATCAGACGCTGTTAAGATGGAGCCATCATGAAATTTTATAGACTTTTTTAAATATAGTCTAAGCGTAGATGGAGTTAAATCCCAACTGTGAGCTATTTCAGGGAATATGTTCCCCTTTTCATCCATATAAACAAGTCGATTAAAAACATTCGCAACAATATGTGCACTATGTACATCGGCAGCCTCGAGCGGATGTGTTGTTAAAAGGGGCTTCCTTCTAGGAATAATTAATTTGTCATCTGAATTATGTATATAGCCAAATTTTGAATGAAACTTAGTCATTAAGCGTAGTTTACTGTTTGGAGACCAATTATATAGTAAATATTTACTACTTTTTTCAACAGGCTGTTGGTCCATAATTTCCATTACTTGTGACTCATAGATTTGTTCTACATTTTTCAACCATTGGAGAGAGGAGGGGTTTCCTCTACCTTTTCCAGGAATGAAAGTTAGCCAACCTTCATCCATCCATTTATGTAAGTAACGTACGGTTTGCTTTGTACTTAAATTTAAAAAATCTGCTAGGTCTTGTATTTTTATATTTCCAGAAGAAAATGATTGCCATAGATTCAGTAAAGTTTTATCCATTTTCCTATCTCCTTTTATAAGTGGACATGTTTTTCTGAAGGTGTCCATTTTTAATTTGATAAGTCTAGTTTAATATAACATTAGACAAGGGGAGGAGATACGATGAATTGGAAAGAATTTGAACAAAATATAAAAGTACGCTTAATTACATCATTTTTTAATCGTGCTGTTACATCAGCAGTAATGCCTTTTATGGCATTGTTTTTTGCTCAAGAAATAAATAAAGTATGGGCTGGTTTATTTTTAATCTTAACGGTTATGTTAAGTTTTTTTTCAAATTTAATTGGAGGTTACATTTCAGATCGATTTCAACGAAAGAAAATCTTATTGTTAACTTCTTTTTCTAGTACTTTGATGTTTTTATTCATGACTTTAAGCTTATATCCGACAGATAAGATGATTTGGTTATTTGCAATCGCTTATGTAGGTTTTATAATAACTAGCAGTCTTGGGCGTCCATCCATGCAAGCTATCATCATAGACTCAACTACACCGAAAAATCGAAAGGCTGTCTATACAATTGACTATTGGCTTATGAATCTTTCTATGGCAATTGGTGCAGCATTAGGTGGTTTTTTATACATTAATCATCAACAAGAGTTGTTTATACTACTGACTTGTGTTTCTGCTACAGTACCGATTGCTTATAAAATTTGGCTAGTTACAGAAGTTAAAGAGTGCTTAGAAAAAAGGCAGGAAAATATAGTACTTGATCTAATTCAAAATTATAAAATTGCTATTCAAGATAGAGCATTTTTAAGAGTTGTAATAGGGTCTACTTGCATATTTGCGGCAGAGTTTTCTTTAAACAGTTATATTGGTGTACGACTTTCAGAAACATTCAATCCAATAAGCATTGGGGACTTTGAAATAGTAGGAGTGAGGATGCTAAGTATTCTTAATATACAAAATATGCTTTTAGTAGTATGTTTAACATTTATTATAAATAAATTTACAGATCATATAAGTGGGAAAAAGGCGTTACTTTTAGGTCTTGTGCTCTATGGGATAGGCTATGTGGCAGTAACATCTTCAAACACTTGGTACGTACTAATTATTTTTAACTTTATTGCTACTGTTGGTGAACTTGTTTACTCACCAATCAGAAATGCAGAACAAGCTAATATGATTCCAGCTGACAAGAGAGGATCATATTCAGCCTTTGCGGGTCTATCAGATATTGGGGCGGACCTAATTGCAAGAATGACTATTATCGTCGGTGCATTCTTAATTCCTACGATGATGTCTGTTTATATTGGTATGATTGTAATAATAGGGGCATTCTTCCTATATAACGGTCTGTTTGTTAGAACTAGTAGTCAATCACAGGAAAGATTGAATAAAATTTCAATATAATATAGTACCTAAAATGAAATATACACTATTCTTTCTATAGAATCGTAGGATAGGTGTGTAAAGAGGGAGTATACAAATTTGGAGGAATTATCATGGTAAAATATATTTCGATTCTTGGTTCAACTGGCTCAATTGGTACGTCTGCATTAGATGTAGTCACTTCTCATCCGGAACATTTTAAAATTATTGGTTTAACAGCAAATCACAATATTGACCTTCTCGAACAACAAATACATACATTTCACCCTCGAATTGTAAGCGTAAGCACAAAAGATTTAGCAGATGCACTTCGGAAGCGAATTTCTACGGACACAAAAGTCACATATGGAACAGATGGATTAATTGAAGTTGCAACTTACCCTGATTCTAATCTTGTATTATCTTCAGTTGTCGGTGTCTCTGGTCTCCTTCCAACAATTGAAGCATTAAAAGCGAAAAAAGATATAGCAATTGCGAACAAAGAAACATTAGTTGCAGCAGGGCATATTGTGACAGATTTAGCGAAACGAAACGGCTGCCGCTTAATTCCAGTAGATAGTGAGCACTCTGCCATTTTTCAATGTTTAAATGGGGAAAATACTCAAGAAATTGAGAGGCTTATTGTTACTGCTTCAGGCGGTGCATTTCGAGATAAAACACGTGAGGAAATGGAAATCTTACAAGCTAAAGATGCCTTAAAGCATCCCAACTGGTTAATGGGAGCAAAACTAACCATTGATTCAGCTACATTAATGAACAAAGGCTTTGAAGTTATGGAAGCACGTTGGTTATTTGATATCCCGTATGAGAAAATTGATGTTTTAATTCATAAAGAAAGTGTTATTCATTCTTTAGTTGAATTTATAGACGGATCCATCATGGCACAGCTCGGTGCTCCTGACATGAGAATGCCAATTCAATATGCATTCCATTATCCAACTAGATTACAATCAAACTATAAAAAATTAAACCTACTAGAGATAGCTAGCCTACACTTTGAAAAACCAAATTTTAAAAAATTCCCTTGCTTACATTATGCGTATGAATCAGGGAAAATTGGTGGTACAACACCAGCTGTCTTAAATGCAGCAAATGAAATTGCAAATGCGCTATATTTACAAAATAAAATTTCGTTTTTTGATATCGAAAAAACAATTTATTCTACTCTTGAAGCTCATCATAGCACTGCAAATCCAGATTTGGAAACAGTATTAGACGCCGATCGTTGGGCTCGTGAATATGCAAACGAATTATTAATTAGAAAATGAAATAAGAGCTAGAAAAGAACTCGTCTTTTTTAGCTCTCCATTTTACGTGTTCTTTTGTTTTTATACATTTACGTTTGTGGAATTGTAAAGAAATGTGTTTAAGATATCGCATGCAGAAGGATTTATAGTAATTATTAGTTATGCTCATTGGGAAAGTCCTTTTTAATTAATATAAGCTATATACGGAATAAAGAAACCTAAAAAAATTGGAGGTAATTATGAAAACTTTCATATATATGGTTAGGCACGGAGATTCACCAAAGTTTGGAAAAGAAGCAACAAGAGGATTAACCGAAAAAGGAAAATTAGATGTTCAACGAATAACAGATATATTACAAGGTGAGGGGATCGACGTTGTTATCTCGAGTCCATACAATCGTTCAATTCTAACTGTTCAGCAGTTAGCGAAGCAAATAGGACAAGAAGTTTTAGTATTTGAAGACTTAAAAGAGAGAATTTTTATTGCTGAAGAGGAACGAATGTCGGATAAAGAATTATTTCCTTTGATAGAAAAGTCATTTTTAGACCCCGACTTTGCTTTAACGGGAGGAGAGTCTAATGTCGACTGTCAGAAACGTGCTATAAAAGTCTTAAAAGAATTATTAAACACCTATCGAGGACAGAAAGTAGTAGTAGGCACTCATGGAGCTATTATGACGTTGATGATGGGGTATTATGACAGTAAGTATGATTTGAATTTTTTACTACAGACATCAAAGCCAGATATATATAGAATGGAATTCAATGGACAGGAATTGGTGGAGGTTAAAAGATTATGGGAAATTTCATAGATTGACTTTATTCATCCATAGCTTTTCCTAGTGACGTGTATTATAAGCAATAGGGTTACTGCGGTAACTCTTTTTCTTATGCCACTGACGGGGGACTGATTTCAAAAATCTAAAAAATTCGGTTTCTTAGCGTACAAAATTCACGTTTTGTTCTTGCTATCCCGAGGTGAAATGGGAGGGGATGTTTTTGAACAGGATATCTTTAAAGCTATTTTTTAAATCAATCCTATTTTTTTTCATATGTGGTATTGTTGTTTTTTCTATATTTCGGATTATTTTTGTCTGGAGTGTTTCGACAGGATTAGGAAGGGATGATATAGTCGGATTTTCTGATAATAAGTATGTAATTGGACGTCCACCTGTTAGCTATAATTTATATAAAAAAGATAGTGGAAAAACTATATTAGATAATGTTATTGGTTATAAAAAGTGGAAAACCAAAAGCTATGTTCGGAATGAAGTTGAATTTGTAGTGATAGATGAGAT
>NZ_JBEUTW010000051.1:0-9419 GCF_040492675.1 Bacillus sp. AP50 | reverse complement strand
ATATAGGTGAATAGAAAGATACATTAAAAATTAGTTTCGTAGTTGTAAAAGGAGGTTATTTATATTATTCTCTTATAATTTTCCAAAAGGGAGAGTTTATGAAAAAGATTATTGTTTTTGTATTAACGATATTTATATTATTCTCAGGATTCGCAACACAAAGTTATGCGTTGTCAGATTCGCAATCTGCGGCAATACAAGCGTTGCTAGATGATGCCTGTCGTATATCAGGTGTGCCGGGAATGTCAATCTCAATACTTGCTGATGATGAAGTGTTCTACTTTTCTTCAGGGTATGCAGACCGTGAAAAGGGGTTGTCTGCAAGTGAAAATACACTCTATGAGTTAGCCTCGGTCAGTAAAGCTTTTACCGGTATGGGTATTATGCTATTGGAAGAGCAAGGGCTGCTCTCAATGACTGACCCTGTCCAAAAATATTTACCTTGGTTTACATTAAAGTATCAAGGGAAACCTGTTGATATGCAAAGTCTTACACTAAATAACTTTCTTCACCATACCAGTGGTCTAACAAATATTAGGCATCTTCAAAATATTCCACAAGGCAATACACCGGATATGTTGCAAAAGACTGTGGAAATGCTCGTTGATGCTGAATTGGCGTTCCCTCCCGGTGAACAGTATAACTATGGAACCGTTAATTATGACGTATTGGGTTTGGTTATTGAGATTGTGTCGCGACAAAGCTATGAAGACTTTATGAAGGAACAGGTATTTCAGCCGCTAGGTCTTCACCAGACGTATGTTTATAAAGAAGATGCTCAAGCTACTGGACAGTTGGCACAGGGCTACCGTTCTTCCTTTTTTATGACAACTCCATTTAAAGCTCCGGATTATGCTGGGAATAAACCCGCAGGCTACATCATTTCTAATACAAAAGATATGGCTCGTTGGCTGGGCATACAGATGGGTATCGTGCAGGACATACCCGAAATATTTCACACGGTTATCGAAAAATCACATAGGGGTGATATGTCTGTTTCGGCTGTCAACGGTATGTATTATGCGGCAGGTTGGTCCGTAAATGCCGAACAAACGATTATAGAACACACTGGGGGCAATCCAAATTTCAGAACCGAAGTAGTCATACTGCCAAATGAACGAACAGCCGTCTCCTTGCTGAGCAACGGCACAAATACCAATACAAACATGGTACTAAAAGTTAAAGATATATTAGAAGGCAATCTAACTCAGTCATATGAAATAAGCGGCACACAGCTTTTGGATATCATTTTGTCGTCTATCACAATTATTTTTTGCCTATTGGCCGTTTTGCTATTTCTCTTAGGATTACGCAGAAGGAGAACGAATGAGCGACAGCCAATGACAAAAAAGAGAATAACCGTAACAGTTATTTTCCTGATCGCTACGATTGCTCTGGGTATACTGTGCTGCGCTTTCGATTGGTCAACAATACTTATGTGGCAAACATATAGTGTTCTTACAGCTTTGATTTCGTCAGCATTATTAACAGCAAGCATTACATGGTTTGTATACACTCACCGATAAAATACCTTGCTCCTAAGATAAGCATAATGTTAAGTCATTAAAGTCCGATTGGTGAGGGTTGATAATCAGTGGGGGGTGAAGAAAACCCCCACTGATTAAAGTTTCACTTTATTAAAAATGAAATAAAATAGTTAAGAAGTACGCATGGGTGTAACGAAGAACTAATAAAACATATCTTGCCACTAGAATGGGGGCATATCAACTTTTAAATTGAGTACGGCCAGCATTTCAGAAAAAATATGTTAAGCAAAAAATACAATAAGCTGTCCATATGGGCAGCTTATTTACATAATTCTCGATATTGGAAGTTGATTAATATCAGTTCATTTGTTTTTCGAAAGGAGTTATTTTGTTCGTTCAAAGATAATATCAAAGTAATTCGCGTACCCCATAGTTGGTGGCGCAAATAGTTGATTTTATAGGGGGAAAACCTGTAACTAAAGCCTAACATAGGTGTTTTTGTTTAAATTTTGCTTAATTCTCACTAGTAATTAACTAAAAATTTAGAAATCGTTATATAATGAATTTAATTTAAAATTAGGAGTGATTAAATTGCCAGATATGATAAACCTCGTTCTTTTCATCATTATAGCGAGGTGTTAAAACTTCTAATAGAAAGCATATTCGATTAAGAAAGAAGGGGTAGTTATGAAAACTAGTGAAGAAACGCATTGGCAAAGGTTTAAACGTAAGAGTAAATCCCCGAAAGAGTGGTTAAAGAAAGTATACGAATTTTTTATTAATGAACACGTATGGGATGCTATCTTTAAAGTGTTCCTTAAACTAGTATGGGCAGTAAAAGGTATGGGGAAAAGCTTGAAACGGGTAATAGAAAACATATTCAATTAAATTCTATTCTTTCATAATTTCCTCATACGATCGATAATTTCCAATAAATTTGTTTTATATAATGGAGTGTGAATACGACAGTTGATACAGCAATGGCTATAATACCTATATGTGCGTAAAAATTGAAGTAATCATATTTCTGGAAGAAAAATTCAAGGACAGGAAATAAAAGAGTAAGACTAGCAATTAATATTAATTGTTCTTTTTTCATTATCATGCCTCCTTCTTTGTATAATTCAGCATTGATAGAAACAATTCCTATATGAATATCCTATACATGATCAGTTAACATAACGTCCTATTATCGGTAGCAAGGAAAAAGGAGGAATCCTACTCTCACAAGGGAACCTCCTTTTTTTGTTCTATCAATCTATGCAATTTTTTATACATTCCTATTCTGGTGCGGTTTTAGGGTTCTTGTCTGTTATTGGATTAACGAAAAAACTGTATAAAATCTCGCATACTCTTAGCGTGTTTTTTTCAAAAATGCTGGCGATATCTCACATCCATCAACTTATGAATTTTATAATGTCCTCAAACCAAGAATTTCTCGTGTTTTTAGTCCAAAATGTTATTTAATAAAAAAATATCTCGAATTTGAGATAAATTACTTGCTTTTTAATCACTTGAGTTGTAAAGTGATAGTAACGAAAGCGATTGAGTCATATGAAAAACATATACTCAGTTGCTTTCGATTAAAAAAACGAAGTAACTTATTCAGTAAAAACTAAGATGAATTTACAAAAACATAGTGAGAATAAATTGAAAAGCTAAGAAGCATATTATTTTTTAGGTATCACTTGACTAGTAAAATGAAACGGAGGAATTATCAATGTATGAAATTAAAGGGCATCATCACATTTCAATGGTTACAAAAAACGGAAGTGAGAATAACCATTTTTATAAAAACGTGCTTGGTTTACGCCGTGTGAAAATGACGGTAAACCAAGATGATCCATCGATGTATCACTTATTTTACGGAGATAGAACAGGGAGCCCAGGTACGGAACTATCATTTTTTGAAATGCCTTTAGTAGGAAAAACGTACCGTGGTACGAATGCAATTACGCGAATTGGCTTACTCGTTCCGTCAGAGGAAAGTTTACATTACTGGAAAGAACGATTTGAGAAATTTGGTGTAAAACATAGTGAAATAACAACATATGCAAATCGTCCTGCTTTGCAATTTGAGGATGCGGAAGGTCTTCGTCTCGTGCTACTCGTTTCAAATGGAGAAAAAGTGGAGCACTGGGAAACGTGGGAGAAATCAGAAGTTCCTGCAAAGCATCAAATTCAAGGAATGGGTTCAGTGGAAATGACAGTGCGTAGACTTGATAAACTGGCGAGTACATTAACAGATATATTTGGTTATATAGAAGTTAGCCGAAGTGACGAAGAAGCAATTTTTCAGTCCATTAAAGGAGAGGCTTTTGGAGAAATCGTTGTGAAATATTTAGATGGTCCTACTGAAAAGCCGGGCCGCGGTAGCATTCACCACTTAGCAATTCGTGTGAAAAACGATGCAGAGCTTGCCTATTGGGAAGAACAGGTGAAACAAAGAGGCTTCCAGTCTTCAGGAATCATTGATCGTTTCTATTTTAAAAGCTTATATTTCCGTGAATCAAACGGAATCCTATTTGAAATTGCGACAGATGGACCAGGATTTACAGTTGATGGAGATGTGGAACATCTAGGAGAAAAGCTTGATTTACCACCATTCTTAGAAGATCAGCGAGCAGAAATTGAAGCGAATTTAGCACCGATTGAAGAGAAGTAATAGAAGAAAATATACAACTTTAACAAATAAATGAAACCCATTGGAGGAATATAAAATGAACCAATTAAAAGGAATTCACCACGTTACAGCGATTACAAGTAGTGCAGAAAAAAACTATGAGTTTTTCACTCACGTTTTAGGAATGCGTTTAGTTAAAAAAACAGTAAACCAAGATGACATTCAAACGTATCATTTATTCTTTGCAGATGATAAAGGTAGTGCAGGAACAGATATGACATTCTTTGACTTCCCAGGTATTCCAAAAGGAGTACACGGTACGAATGAAATTTCAAAAACTTCATTCCGAGTGCCAACTGATGCAGCGTTAGCATATTGGGTGAAACGTTTTGACCGTCTTGAAGTAGAACATACAGGAATTAAAGAGCAATTTGGTAAGAAAATTCTTTCTTTCGTTGACTTTGATGACCAACACTATCAATTAATCTCAGATGAACTTGATAAAGGGATTGAATCAGGTACACCATGGCAAAACGGACCAGTTCCATTAGAATATGCAATTACTGGTTTAGGGCCTGTATTCATCCGTATTGCAAACTTTAGTTTCTTCAAAGAAGTGTTAGAAAAAGTTTTATTATTTAAAGAGGTTGCGCAAGAAGGAGAATTCTATTTATTTGAAGTGAATAAAGGTGGAAACGGTGCTTCTGTCATTGTAGAACATAATACGGTTCTTCCAGAAGCACGACAAGGTTTTGGTACGGTTCACCATGCTGCATTCCGCGTAGAAGATCGCGCTGTATTAGAAGAATGGATTGAGAGAATCAGTAGCGTTGGACTTCCTTCATCTGGTTATGTAGACCGTCATTTCTTTGAATCATTATATGCAAGAGTTGCACCACAAATCTTATTTGAATTTGCAACAGATGGCCCAGGATTTATGGGAGATGAGCCATACGAAACACTTGGCGAAAAATTATCTTTACCTCCATTCCTAGAGCCAAAACGTGAAGAAATTGAAAAATTAGTTCGTCCAATTGATACAGTGAGAAGTACGAAGGAATTTATTAAAGAGTAAAAATAGAGATAGTAAGTAGGAGAGCAAGTAGTTTTAGCGGAGTGCTGGAACTGCTTGCTTTTTTATTTATCCTAGTAAGTTTTCTGACAATTGTTTCTCAAGTTATCAAAAAGGAAAACTTTGGTATAATTAATCAAAATATTAAATTTTCTGATAATTATTTTTCAATGCATAGAAAAGGAGTGGTAATATACAATTTTGATAATTGTATAAAAATACTAATTTTGTAAGTTTGAGAAAAGGAGATGCGAGTGTATGGGAGCAGATGTAGTAACGCGGGAGCAAATGAAACATTCTTTAGATGATTGGTATCGTGTAATGTTACAGCAAAATATAGAGAAAGCTACGGAAATGAAAGAGGAGATTGAAAGTAAGATTAGTGGGTTGGACGTAGATCAGGATGTATTGCTTTATCATGCGTTGTTGAATTTTAGATATGATGCATTAGTTGATTGGATTGGGGTTAGAGAAGATAGTTTTGATAAAGTGGAATCTTTTGAAATCCCGGCAGAAGGTGTTCTAGCTTATTACTATCACTTTTTTAAAGGGTTTCATTGCACATTAATTTCAAATTATAATGAAGCGAAAGAACAGTATGAGCAAGCTGAGAAGTTATTGAAATATATTGCCGATCCGATAGAACATGCGGAGTTTAATTATCGGATGGGGAATTTTTATTATCAAAAATATGACCAAGTTCATGCAATAGATTACTTGAATAGGGCAAAAACAGCATTTTTGCAATATCCAGGCTATGAAATAAAAGTAGGATTATGTGAAAATGCTTTTGGACTATGTTGTGTAGACATAGATCACTATGAATTAGCGGAAGAAAACTTTAATTCTGCTATGGAAGTATTGCAAAAAGCAGATCAAAAAAAATATATGCTAATGGTTCGGCATAATTTAGCTTGGCTTTATGCTAGTCAAAATCTTTCAGAATTAGCAATTCGTCATATATCTGAGGTGACCAAAAATTATCCAGAACACTTTAAAGCCTTGTTTGTAGAAGCACGTGAACATTACAAATTAGGACAATATAACTTGGCGAATCCAATTGTTGAAAAAGGTTTAAATATTTGTGTTGATTTAGGAGAAAAAGAATTTCAACATCGGTTTAAAATTTTGAAAGAACTCAATGGAAAATCTTCAGTATCAATTATTGAAGATGTAATTTTAGAAGGAATTTCTTATTTTGAGAGAGAAAGATTATGGGATTGTATTCAAGAATACACTGAAATTTTAGCACTGAAATTTTATGAATTTGATGATCATGTTAAGGCAAGTAAATATTTTTATATGAATAATAAGGCTCAAAAAAATATATTGGAAAAGGGAGCGTTAAAATAATGAAGAAATTTCGTTTGGCTATTGTTGGGACTGCATTAGTAGGGGTATTATCAATTGGGTTCAATAGTTCTTTTACAAATCAAGCTGTAAATATTGGTGACACAGGAGGGGCACCAGCAAGACCAGACTACGTTAATATTGGTGACACAGGAGGAGCACCAGCAAGACCAGACTACGTTAACATTGGCGACACAGGAGGAGCACCAGCAGATAATAGAGGCGACGGCGGAGTAAGCCAACTATAATAACAAAGAAAGGGACTTCAACATGAAGTCCCTTTCTCTATTTTTAGGCCATGTAGAGAAAAGAATTGACTTACTTTAAATATGTAACTATAATAGTTACAGAATAACCATTAGTAATAGAAGTGAGTTATATTTTTTTAGTATAATTGTAACTGTTTTAGTTACAATTAAAAAGAGAACATAAAACAACCAAAAAATGTAAAAACTTTAAATAGCAACTCAAGAAAGGAGACGGGAACTTTGAAACGGTTTAAGTTTTATTTGATTAGCGGTATTGTGCTTGTTTTGCTTATCGTATGTAACTTCGTTGATAAGCCGATTGCGAAGGTTGAAGAAGTGAAAGATACTGTTATGATGAAGCTGAATACGAAAGAGAGTATGGCGCAAATTGATGGGCAGACGATTTATTTTAAGCAAATTGGTGAGGGGAAACCTCCGTTACTCATGTTGCATGGGTTTGGTGGTTCTTCTGATGGGTTTAGTGATATTTATCCGGAACTAGTGCGAGATCATACGATTATTGCGGTTGATATTTTAGGATTTGGGCGTTCTTCTAAGCCGGTTGATTTTCAGTATTCGTTTCCTGCGCAAGTGAATTTATATTATAAGTTAATGAAGAAGCTCGGGTATGATCAATTCGCAGTACTTGGTCATTCGATGGGCGGAGAGATGTCTCTCAATTTAGCGTATTTATATCCGGATGCAGTGACGCATCTCATCTTGGCGGATTCTACAGGGATAGAGTCTTTCCAGCAAAAAGAAAGTTATGAAGTACCACCGCTATCGACGGACTTACAAACTGTAACTGAGATTACGAAGTATAATAAAAATGAAGTAAAAAATAGTCGTGATGATAAAGAGCATTATGATCAGCTTACGAAAATGCGAGAGCGCCGCATTGCGATGGAAGCTGATAAAATTAAGGTACCGACTTTAATTATATGGGGACGACATGATAAGAGTGTTTCGTGGAAAAATGGTGAACTGTATCATGGGCTATTTGCAAATAGTACGTTTCATATTATTGAAAAAGGATACCACGCACCGTTTCGTCAAGAACCAATTGAGTTTATGGAATATGTACAAGCATTTTTCGCGAAGCATCCACAATAAAAATTTTAAGCATAAATCCACTTCTTTCCTCATAGAGTGAAACTAATAAGGCTTGTCTAAGGAAAGGAATGAAGTAGAGTGGAAACTTTACCATGGTGGGTTTATCTTGTAATTGTTGGGATTGTATTAAGTGGCTACATGGTTTTATATACTTCGAAAAAAGAGCAAGATATGGATAATGAGTTTATCGAAAAAGAAGGCGAAGTATATATGAAGCGTTTAGAAGAAGAGCGTGAGAAACGTAATCAGGATAGTGATAAAGATTCGGTATTGCTTTAATAGAACTTTTGAAAGGTTACCACTTAGTAGGATTTTACATCTAGGTGGTAGCTTTTTTTCTTCTGCGGGAGCAGTATATGTTCATCAAGCTAAGGTTATATTAGTTTAATTTTACATGTATAAGAGAGTCATCATAAACTTTTATTGATGGTATTTATATATTTTTTTACTCATAAGAATGGAACTAGTGGGGATTTTACTGGGGGGGATTAACAATGCATAGGGATGAAACTTCATTACATCCGGATACAGGTGTTACATCTGTAATGTTTGTTGAGCGTTCATTAAATGAAATTCGTTTTTGGTCTAGAATCATGAAGGAGCATTCTTTTTTTCTTCGTTTAGGATTTAGATGCGAGGATACTCAACTAATCGAAGAGGCGAATCAATTTTATCGATTGTTTGAACATATTGAACAAATAGCGCATTCCTATACAAATGAAACAGATCCTGAGCAAATAAAAAGATTTAATGCAGAAGTACAACAAGCCGCAACTAATATTTGGGGATTTAAACGAAAAATTTTAGGATTAATTCTCACATGTAAATTGCCAGGACAAAATAACTTTCCACTTTTAGTTGACCATACAAGTAGGGAAGCTGATTATTTTAGAAAACGTTTAATACAATTAAATGAAGGTAAATTAGATGCTCTTCCTGATGCTATTATTAAAGAAAATGTTTTCTTTTTACGGATTATGGCAGACCATGCTAAATTTATTGGCCATCTTCTTGATCCATCGGAAAGAAAGCTTGTAGATACAGCGCGGAATTTTAGCAATGATTTTGATGAATTGATGTATCAAGCAATTGACTTAGAATCTATGAAACCACAATCCCAAACAGCCCCTCTTTTAGATCAATTTTTAGATCAAAATCGTGTGTCGGTTGCATCTCTTCGGGATTTTAAGAAAACAGCACGTGATTTAATTGAGCAATGTAAAATAAAGAGTATCATTCATCCATTATTAGCAGACCATGTTTTCCGTGAAGCTGATAGATTTCTTGAAATCATTGATATGTATGATGTTCATCTTACAAATATTCAATCACAACCTAGATATTAGAAGATAAGGAAAGATACTATTTTTTCCTTAAGCCGAGAAGTTAACAATTTATTGTTAGCTTCTTTTCTTTGGGATTAAAATTTTCTTTTAAGGACTACATAAATCCCTTTGACCAAATATGTAATTCTTTGTAAAATGATATATATGGAAAGATTATGAATATACAGGAAATCTATGGAT
>NZ_JBEUTW010000050.1:0-29079 GCF_040492675.1 Bacillus sp. AP50 | reverse complement strand
TTATTATATGGTGAGCTACAAGGATATAAGGAGGAAACAAAATGAAAGAAATAGGGGCATTACAAGCAGAATACCCATTAGTGAATAAACTTATTGCAACAGAAGAAGTATTTTGGATAAATCCAAACATAGAAAAGTATGAAAGGGCAATAAAAGATTCACCACTTAATGAAGAGAATGTAAAAGATGCGGAAGAGAGATTAAAGCGTTTTGCACCATATATTGCGAAAGTTTTTCCTGAAACGAAAGGGACGAACGGCATAATCGAATCATCTTTAGTGAAAATACCTTCTATGAAAGAAGCTTTAGAGACAAATTACAAGCAACCTATTTTAGGAGAATTATTATTAAAATGTGATAGTCATCTTCCGATATCAGGATCAATTAAAGCTAGGGGCGGCATTTATGAAGTGTTGAAACATGCTGAACAACTAGCATTGCAGCATGGTATGTTAACAGAAGAAGATGATTATTCCATTTTAGATAGTGATACATGTAGAGAGTTTTTTGCCAAATATTCAATTGCGGTCGGTTCAACAGGAAATTTAGGGCTAAGCATTGGGATTATGAGTGCGAAACTAGGTTTTAACGTAACGGTTCATATGTCAGCAGATGCGAAACAATGGAAAAAAGATTTATTAAGAAGTAAAGGTGTAAACGTTATTGAGTATGAAGCTGATTATAGTAAAGCAGTAGAAGAGGGGCGTCAGCAAGCAGATGCCGATCCTAGCTGTTATTTTGTAGATGATGAAAATTCCCATGATTTATTTTTAGGATACGCAGTAGCAGCATTGCGATTACAAAAGCAATTAGAAGAGTTAGAGGTTGTAGTAGATGAAAATCATCCTTTATTTGTTTATCTTCCGTGCGGAGTAGGAGGAGGACCTGGCGGGGTAGCATTTGGTTTAAAGTTATTGTATAAAGACAACGTGCACTGCTTCTTTGCGGAGCCTACGCACTCTCCATGCATGTTACTCGGTTTAATGACAGGACTTCATGATAAAATTGCTGTTCAAGATATCGGGATTGATAATGTAACAGACGCGGACGGACTAGCGGTAGGAAGACCGTCTGGATTTGTCGGTAAAACGATGGAACCATTTTTGAGTGGGAATTACACAGTAAGCGATGAAGAGTTATATAGATTGTTAAAAGAACTAGCTGACACGGAGAATATTTATTTAGAGCCTTCTGCACTAGCAGGTATGATAGGGCCAGTGAAAGTATGTAAAGAAGATGAGTATTTACAAAAGCAACAGTTAACAGAGAAGGTGAAAAAAGGTACTCATATTGTGTGGGGAACGGGTGGAAGTATGGTTCCAAAAGATGTAATGAATGAATACTATAGGAAAGGTTTGGAATTAACGATATAAGAAAAATGAGGCTAGTTGTAGCCTCATTTTTTCATGTACATAAAAATCTTTGTTATTTTCACAATAGTTCTTTATAGTATATATAAAGGATAACTAATATTGAATAAATACAACAAAAAAGCTTTATTTTACATAATAAGAGGATGTGTATACGATGTCATTACAGACTAAATATATAGCGGGTATTTCGCTTGGGGTTATGGGTGTTGGCTTTGCGGCTTCTATCCCTTTTCAAGGAACGGTAGCAGGAGAGATTATACAAGGGGGATTTGAAGCTGGATTGGTTGGCGGGCTTGCAGATTGGTTCGCGGTTACTGCTTTATTCCGTCATCCGATGGGAATACCAATTCCGCATACAGCTTTGTTACCTAAAAACCGTAAACGGGTAACGAAAGGGCTCATCAATACGTTAGAAAATGAATGGCTGACGAAAGAAAGTATTACGAATAAAGTAAAAGAGATGCAGTTAGCACAAATGGTACTGCAAATTGCTGAGAGAGAAATGCAGTCTGATGCTGTGAAAAAAGGCATTGTAACGATTGCTGAGAAAGCGATTGTTTCAATCGATACGGAAAAATTAGCGGTTATTATTGAAAAAGAATTAAAGACGTATTTACATACAATTAATACAAGTAACATTTTACAAGTGCTTGTTGATCAATTAGTAGTGCAAGAATATGATGAAAAGACACTTGATTACATATTAGTAAAAGTGAAAGAATGGACAGCGCAAGATGAAGCTCGATACCAGCTCGGAAGCTTAGGTATGAAGGCGATGGAAAATATAAAAGTAGATGGATTCTTGCAGTTTACATTGAAATCGTTTATGAATATTGTAGATGAAGATAAAATTGGCGGCATTTTGCAGAAATTTATTATTAGCAATATTAACAGCTTACAAGATGCAGATAATAGTACGAGACAACTTATTTTATCGAAAATTCGTCAAGAAATTATAAATGTAAAAGAAAATGAAGCGTTACTACAAGAATTAGAAAATTGGAAAGAAAAATGGATTGCCAATTGGAATGCTACTGACAAAATAAAAGAGATGCTAGAGCAAGTGCAGCAAAGAGCAGTTTCTTTTGTAAATAATGAAGAATTTGCTGATAAATATGTTATTCCATTTTTACAAAAACAAATGAATAAAATAAAAGAAGATGAACAAACTGTTCAAAAAATAGAGAAGTGGTTACAAAAGCAAGTTGTCACACTTGTGGAAAAGAACCATTCGAAAATTGGTAAGCTTGTACAAGAAAACCTTGATAAGTTAGATGATAAGACGTTAATCGAAATGATTGAAAATAACGTCGGTAAAGATTTACAGTGGATCCGAGTGAACGGGGCGGTTTGCGGATTTATGATTGGATTAGTGTTAGAAGGAATTAAAGCGATTATATGAGAAAAACCTTCCGCAATTGCGGAAGGTTTTTTATTTTTCGAGAACACTCATATTCAAATTATAAGCTTTCTCAATATTTAACTTGTACGTCCCATTTCCAGTTTTAATCGAATTTTTATACCAATGTTCTTGGTTGTTTAATTCTGGATGTTCTTCTGAAGAAGTATTTTCGTTTTTCGTTAAATCTTCTACTTGTTCCCAAGGTGTACTTCCATGTGTTTCTTTTTGATTCGTTACTGCTGTTAAAGATACATCACTTTCTTTTGCAAGATGGACAGACACTCTTGAGCTTTCCTGTACAAACCAATTATTTTGTAATTGACCTGGATAAAGAGATAGTTCGTTATTTGAAGCACGGATTTCCACATTTTTATTTTGCGGAAGAACAAGCGTTGGTTTCACCTGTGGTGCTGAATTAAATAATGTATGCTGAACAGGTAAAGATTTTAAAGTGATATACATCGTTTCTCCAGCCGTTTGAACTGAAAGGAAATCATCTCGTTTTAAATTGAGTTTTTCATTTGCTTTCGTTGTCATTTCATAAGTTCCCAAAAGATGAATTTGATTTGTATTATTTCCCTCTATCGTTAGAGGCTGATGTCCTGCATCTACTACGATTTTTTTGATAGATTCAGGTATATCAAATTGTCCGTCTGGAATATTACTCGTTTGCCTCGTTGTGTTAATAGAGTGACGAACTTCTTCTAGTAATCCAGTTGATAATAAACAGTAAAAAGCAATTCCGACGCTTCCTAAAACGCCGATAAAGAAAATACTAAAAATATCATATTTAATAAATGATTGTTCCTTCTTAGAAAATAGAAGGTATAGTAAAACTTCGGCTCCAAGTATGATGAGTAAAACTGGCCACCATGCAGTTAGTGTATCTAATACTTGAATTCCTTTTACGACTGAAAATAGTAAAAAGCATCCTAACGATATAATAGAAAGCCCCATTGAGAATGTTCCAACACGCCAAGTCCTCATTCGCTTGTCCCACCTTTGTTTTCTTTATTTCCAAGTAACAATTTAAAGCCGCCGCCAATTAAAAGGAGCGCAACGATAGATGTTTGGAAATAGCGATAATATAGTTCACTAAGATGAATATTAAATATAGTTACAAAATAATCATTCAAAATAGGAAGGACTGTTTGATTTAATAAATAATAACCACCGAGTGTAATTAATCCGATACCGATCCATCTTTGATGATTTATAAAATAATCGATAATGGGTTCGTCTTGAACTCGTTCTTTTCCGTATTTTGCTGTTTGCTGTAACGCATCAAAAAAGCTATAGAACCAAATGATTGGTACTAAAAATAAAAACGCAGAAAGTCTTAATAAGTCGAGTAAATAAATAGATAGTAAGAAGGCTGCCATAAGCTGAAGACCACGGCGTTGTAAGCCTAAATACATATGACCTGCTCCAGGGAACATCGCTAAAATAGAAGCAAATGTTTTACTTTTCTTTCCCTGCTCTCGATGTTCTTCAAAATCTTCGAAAATAGTACGGTCAATTAATTGCTCGCCACGTTCTTTTTTCTGTAGTTGCTGAACAACGTCAAAGAAATTATAAATCCATAAAACAGGTAACGTAATAAGGAAGATAAGAAAACTTTCTTGCGATGTTAAAAGTGCAACGAAAATGATCATACTTCCGATTCCTGTGCAAGCTACTAAAAATGTAAGTCCGCGTTGCATAAGTCCTAATTGGAAATGGCCAAGTCCAGGGATGATGGATAAGAGAATGATATAAAATCGTTCGCTCTCTTTAGAGGAATTTATCACTTCTCCAGCTTCTTGCTTTTTCGTTTGGTTTATAATGGTGATAACTAAATCTAGTAAGTTAATTACCCATAGAACAGCTAGTAAAAATAGAGAAAGAAAAGCAATATCACGTTCTCTTACTACTATGGTACAAAATACTGCAAAGGAGAATAGAAATAGTGATCCTCCGCTATATAAAATAAACCGTCCTAGCTTTTTTAAGTATAAATGTCCAAGCCCAGGAATTAGCCCTAATACAAGTGCTAAAAAGGGATTTTTATTCATGCTTTGAACCTCCGTCCTTTTTCGATGTGTCTACCGATTTGTTTACAATTTGTTGTGAAATAGAAGACTCGTTATGTTTTGAAGATTTCTCTAAATTTGATGTCGCTGTAAAAATATACTGAAATAAACCACTTACCATAAAAATAATTGTAGCCGCAGTCGCAATTATGTAATGAATGATCGTGCGCTTTAGTGAGGTTGTTTTTATATTTTCATTAGACTGTAGTGTTTCAAAATTAATTTGCGTCATAACTTCGTTCGTAAATGAATCATCATTTATCATTGGAAGGTTTTCATGTTGTTCATCAATACTTTCCATATAAAGTGCTAAACAATGATCACATTCATAAAGATGTTCTTCCATAGATTCACGTTCATTACTTTCTATAAAATCTAATGTATAATTGCGCCAATCTTCTTTTGAATAATGCATCATAGAAACTCTTCCTCCTTCCAATGTTTTTTAATCCATTTTCGTGCTCGATACAGTTTCATTTCGACTGTTTTTACTTCGATGTTTTCCTGTAAAGCAATTTCTTGATAGCTCTTTTCTTCTAAGTAATGTGCGAGAACAACGTCACGGTAATTTTCGGGAAGTTCTCGCAGTTTTTGAGCAATGAGTAATTTTTGCTCTTTCGTCAATAATAAAGCCTCAATATTATGAGAGGACTGTATATTTTCCTCAGCTTCTTTACATAAGGAGAGTTCTTCACTTTCTCTAGCTTTCTTTCTCTTATAATCAATAGCGTGATTGGTGGCAATACGTGCCATCCACGTTTTTAATCCGCGAAATTGATAATTTGGGAGAGAGGTGTGAATTTTTACGAATACTTCTTGTGTAACATCTTTCGAATCTTCTTCATGTCTTAAAATAGAAAAGATAACTTGAAAAATATAATGACGATATGTTTGTACAAGGATACGAAAAGCATGCTCGCTTCCTTGCTGTGCTTTTTCAATTAATTGTTTTTCCTCAATCGGTCTCTCCCTCCTTTTTGACGCATTCTATTATATAGACGTAAAGAATGATAAGTCACCCTACACATTTTGTAAAAAAAGAATAATATATTTTTTGCGGGAGAGCTAGATGAAAAAAGGTGTGAAAAAATGGTAAAGAGAAGTATATAATGAGCAAGTAGGAAATGTTACACGGAGAAAGGATGTGAATGTTAGTAGGGAAAGGTCCATACTAACAAACATGAAAATTAAAATATTAATAGCAGATGATAACTCTTTTATTAGAGAAGGCATGAAAATTATTTTAAATACATACGAAGAGTTTGAAGTAGTAGATACTGTAAATGATGGGGAAGAAGCTGTAGCGTATTGTAAAAAGCATGAAGTTGATATTGCTCTTTTAGATGTTCGTATGCCAAATATGAACGGTGTAGAGGCGACGAAGTTCATTTGTGAAGAGACGAAAACAAAACCGCTTATTTTAACGACGTTTGATGATGATGAATATATTTTGGATGCAGTAAAAAACGGAGCGAAAGGTTATTTATTAAAAAATAACGATCCGGAGCGTATTCGTGATGCGATAAAAGGAGTATATAACGGTCAAACTGTTATGCAAGATGTTGTCCTCGATAAAATTAAGTCTAATTTAATGGAAAGTAAGGAGGAAGAATGTAAAATTGATAAGAGCCTTTTCACAGAAAGGGAGCTTAGTATTATCGCATTAATTGCAAAAGGTTTCTCAAATAAAGAAATTTCGAAACAGCTTTTTATATCTGAGGGAACAATTGCAAATTATATTACGTCAGTTTTAGGGAAAACTGGACTTGAACATCGCACACAAATTGCGATTTATTACTTAACAGGGAAAGTAGATTAATGATATGGAATTTTGGTTAACTGTAAGTAAATTAATTGTCTTTTTATATATTGTGTTCAGTTATATTTACGCAAATGTAGCAAATTTACCGTGGGTTATATTTACTTTACTTATTTACCTTTCTGTAAACGTAATGATTTCTATATTTAAAAAAGATACGTATAAAAAAATATTAATCTGTATGTCCATTGGCGTAGTTATGTTGTTTACATGGAGGGTTCATCCATTTTTTATTTTGTTTTTACCTTTGAACTTATACGAAATTACATTCTATTACATAGAAAAGAATTGGCCAAGCTTTGTCGTTATGATGCTCCCAATTACGATTGCAGATGAAAGTATTCGAATGACTTATGGATTAATTGTTGCATTTTCTTTTCTCGTTTTAACTATTGCAGATCGATATATATCGCGTGTAGTAAAGCTTGAATCGCAAAATGATAAGATGCGAAAAGATATGCAACGACTTACGAAAAGCTTACATGAAAATAAAGAGTACATAAGACAATCTGAATACACATTTAAGCTAGAAGAGAGAAATCGGTTATCGCAAGAAATTCATGATAAAATTGGTCACTCGATGACGGGTGCACTTATTCAAATGGAGGCAGCAAAGAGGTTAATGGAAATAGATAAAGAAAAATCTGCGGAGTTATTACAAAATGCAATTCACATTTCAAAAGATGGAATTGAAAGTATTCGCATTACATTGAAAAATATGAAGCCACCAACTGAGCAAATTGGTATTCATCGTATGAAATTATTCATAGAGGAATTTGCCGGTAAGAATGATGTGAATATTCCTTTCGTTTATAAAGGGAACTTAGATATGATTTCTCCGATACAGTGGAAAATTATTGGTGAAAATGTTATGGAGGCATTAACGAACGCGATGAAGTATGCTGATGCGACAGTCATCTCAATTGATATTCATGTACTTAACAAGATGGTGAAAGTACAAGTGAAGGATAACGGAAAAGGTGCGGTTCTCGTTAAGAAAGGTCTCGGGATTATGGGGATGGAGGAGCGAACAGCGTCAGTAAACGGAAAAATTATTGTAGATGGAACAAGTGGTTTTGCAGTAACAATGTTGTTGCCGATATGAGGATGAATCATCTCATATGAAAAAAGTGAATAATCTCATGTGAAAAGAATGAACTTCTGCACTGAGCAGGTTCATTCTTTTTGTTTATACTAAAAGCAGAGAAACCGAAATAGGGGTGAAATGATGAATACATTAGAAATTAAAAATTTAACGAAAAAATTTGGTGATTTCATCGCAGTTGATAATATGTCTTTATCTATTAAAGAAGGAGAAATATTTGGCTTTTTAGGATCGAATGGTGCTGGTAAGAGTACAACGATTAATATGATTGCTGGTTTGTTAAGAAGTAATGAAGGCGAAATTAGCATACTAGGAAAAAATATAAAGAAACATAACCGATTTGCGAAGATGAATATCGGTATCGTTCCGCAAGATATTGCGATTTATGAAGAGTTAACTGCCTATGAAAATGTGAAATTCTTTGCTGGGTTGTACGGATTAAGAGGAGTTGAGCTAAAAGCGAGAGTGGAGGAAGCACTGCAATTTGTGGGGCTTAGCGATAAACATAAAAGTTATCCGAAAAACTTTTCTGGCGGGATGAAACGAAGATTGAATATTGCTTGTGCAATTGCACATAGACCGAAGTTAATTATTATGGATGAACCGACAGTTGGAATTGATCCGCAGTCAAGAAACTATATTCTTCAGTCTGTCCGGAAGTTAAATGAAATGGGAAGCACTATTATTTACACGAGCCACTACATGGAAGAAGTAGAAGAGATTTGTACGAAAATCGCAATTGTCGACCATGGTAAAGTGATTGCAGAAGGTACGAAAGAACAGTTAAAAGCGATTATTACAGATACGAAAGATATTTGGATTGAAGTGAAGTCAGTAGAAAATTTAGATGTAGAAAAGTTAAAAGAGATAAACGGTGTGAAAGCTGTTCAAATTGAAGAGAACGTAATCAAGGTAAACTCGGATGCAGGATTAAATAATTTAAATCAAATTATTCAGCATTTCATTAATCATGACATTGAAATTCGTTCGTTAGAGGAGCAGGCTCCAAACTTAGAAACAGTATTTCTTACGTTAACCGGAAGAAACTTACGAGATAAATAAAAGGTAAATGAAGAAAAGGTAAAGGGAGGTTCATCAATTGAACATCTTCAATATTGCAATTATGCATATTAAAAGAGATTTCAGAGACGTAAGAACTTTAGTTTTTATGTTAGCATTTCCGATTGTACTTATGCTTGTGTTAGGAACAGCGTTAACCAACGCATTTAATAGTGATAGTCATTCGATTAAAGATATACAAGTGCTATATAAAGATGAAGCGAGTAGCACGTTTTCTCAATCATTTGCAGCATTTACGAAAGAAGTGGATAAATCAGGTATTCATTTTAAAAAAGCTTCCGGCAGTATAGATGGGAAAGAAGAAGTGAAGAAAAATAAATATGCTGCTTATGTAGAGTTAAATAAAGATGGTGCAAAATTTTACGGAAGTGACAAAAGTAGTATTGAGGGGAGTATTGTGGAAGGAATGCTTACAACATTTGTTGATAAGTACAATGTAGCGGTCGAAGTTGCAAGAGTAGATCCTACTAAGGTGAGCACAGTTATTTCAAACGGAAACCATAATGATTATATAAAAGAAACATCTTTACAAGCTGCGAAAAAACCAGGTTCTATGGATTACTACGCGGTTGTAATGACAACGATGATTGCACTGTATGCTGCGATGGGAGCGAGTTCTTTAATTCGAGGAGAACGAATACGTAAAACAGGAGATCGTCTCATTGCTGCACCTATAAGTAAAGCTGAAATATTCATTGGAAAAGTACTTGGTAGCCTAGTAGCAAATGCCCTGTGCATATTACTCGTCATGTTATTTAGTAAATTTGTTTTTCAAGCGAATTGGGGCGACCATCTTGGAATCATATTTCTTATTTTATTAACACAAGTCTTTCTAGCAATTAGCTTCGGTTTAGGAATCGGATATATCACGAAAACAGCTGAAGCGTCTAGGGCAATTATTATGGTTGTTGTGCAATTAGCTTCTATTTTTGGAGGTGCATATTTCGTAGTAGAAGAAAATTTCGTTACGAATTTATCGCCATTAACTTGGGCAAATACAGCTGTTATGAAAATTATTTATGCAAATGATGTAGGGGCAGCACTACCAGTCATTTCTTTAAACATTGGAATTTCAGCACTCTTTTTATTAATTGCAATTATTGCATTACGTAGACGGGAGGGGCTATAGTATGAAGGATATTTTATGGCTCATACAAAAAACGTTATCTGTGCTTTTGAAAAATAAAAAAAGTTTACTAATTATAATTAGCTTGCCGATAATAGGGACGCTCATTTCCTTCTCGATATACGGAAATGCAGGGCAAGGAACGTTAAATATCGGGATTGTAAATAAAGAAAATGAGCCGATAGCAAATGATACGATAAAGTTTTTAGAAGGATTAAATCATGTGAATGTGAGTAAGGTTAAGGAGTCTCAAATAGAAGATAAACTCACTTCCAAAAAACTTGATGGAGTTATTACATTAGATTCTGGTTTTTCAAAAAGTGTTCGAGAAGGGAAACCAGAGCATATTGAAATTTCATCGATTAAAGGTGATCAAGTAACAGGATTTATAAAATCATATTTATATAATTATATTGATAATATAGCAGCTATTAGTAAAGTAGCCGGAACAGATCAAAGCACATTCGACAATATGTACGCAGGGTATCAAAAAAGTTCATTTAAAATGAAAACTGAGACGCTAGAAGATACTTCGAAAAATAAAGATATGACAAATCAAACGATGGGTTACCTTATTATGTTTATGCTGTTTTCAGCAGCGAACTTATCAGGTCATATTTTAAAAGAAAAAGAGAATAGAACGTACTTTAGACTATTATCAACGCCGATAGATGGGAAGAAGTTTATATTATCTAATGTCGGAGTAAATATCATAATACTAACAGTACAAATTTTGATTACAATCCTATTCCTAACGAATGTTTTTCATACGAATATCAATATGCCTTTCATAGTGATGATGGGCGTACTAATGCTATTTGCATTAATCGCAATTGGAATATCATTAGTCCTTGTAGCTTTTTCGAAAAACTCAGCATCGGCAAATGCGATGCAAAATATGATCATTGTACCAACATGCTTACTTGCTGGATGTTATTTCCCATATGACATTATGCCAAGTGCAGTACAAAAAGTAGCTAATTTTCTTCCGCAGCGCTGGTTGTTAGATACGATATCAAAACTACAGCAGGGAATACCATTCTCGGAGTTGTATTTAAATATTTTAATTTTATTCGCTTTCGCAATTGCATTCTTCTTAATTGCTATTTATAAGTTTGGAAGAAATAATGACGCGAGAAATTTTGTTTAATGTGAAAAGGTGTGGCTTAATGCCATACTTTTTTGTTTGAAACTTAGAGTATCTTTTGTAGTATAGGAATGCTTTTGTAGAGCACTTCGTTATGTGAAGCATGCAAAACATATTTATTTCCCTCTAGAAGAAAAACGCTATGTAGAACAGCGTTACCGTCACCATGTTTTGTAAGTAAATCACCGACGACTTTGCCGTCTGTCCATTTCAGTTTGGAATGTGAAGGGACGACTTGTAAATATTGAGTTGTTTCCTCTCCATCTCCGGCAATGAGTGTCGTTTCAATATTTCTTTTTTGTATAATAAATCTATTTGTATTTAATATATCGAGGAAAGGGTTTTTCATTTTCATCTTACTATAAGGAAGAAATGTAATAGAAGAGTCGGATTTTATAAATAAATAATTTCCGTAATCTTTACAAGGAATAACATCTTGTAATCCTGGAAAGTAAATGTGTATCGCCTCAACTTTATTGATTTTATGTAAGATGCTTAAGTAACAAATATATTGTTCCATATAAAAATGAACGATATTTATTTTAGAAGAGGCATGGATAGGGAGACTGCCTCCAGTCCAATAACTATAATTTGGTGGAGATCCAGCGTTTGGTGTGCAGAGTATTATAAGTTGATTCACATCATTTTTATATTCGTCACTTTGAACGTAAGAACGTCCAAGAAGGCCGCCCATACTATGACAAATTAAATTTAGTTTATCGCAACCTGTAATCTTTTTAGCATAAGCAATCGTTTGTAATAAATATTTTTGTGTAGAAAGAACAATGCGCTGCCGCCAGTCATAAAAACAGATGAACAAGTCTTTATTTCGTTCGTACCCCATACTTTCTAGCATCATGATGAATGGTTCGTAAACAAATGCAGAAAGTCCAAAACTCCAATTACCAGTGCCGGGAATAATAATATTGCTCATTGAACCGAAAAGACCTGGGATAAAAACAATAGGAGTTTTTCCTTTTCTCATATTCGTATCTCCTTTAACTGTTTAGTATCAATAAAAATAAGAAATACATTTCGTATGAAAACATATTTAAATGAAACACTACGAAATAGTAAGGAATATGATTGGAAGGAAACCAAAATGATTAAAAAAATATTAAGAGTTACTTCTATTATTATTGCTATTTTCGTTTTTATTTTAATTTGTATGCATATCGATGTTACCTTAGGTAGGAAAATGGAAGCTGGAAAAAACATGCCGACAGAGTATGCGCCTCATTATAGTGATTTTCAATTATATGTAGAAGGGAAATCATTATATGAGCAGCTATTTGAAGATATTAAAAAAGCGAAAAGCTCCATCTACACTTATTTCTTCATTTTGTCGGATGATAAAAGTAGTCATACTTTTTTAAACTTATTAAAAGAGAAGGCAAAAGAAGGAGCAAACGTCTATTTATCAGTTGATCGCATGAATGATTTATCATTTGAAAGAAAGATGATAAATGAATTACGGGAAAGTGGTGTGCATTTTACATATAGTAGAAAACCTGCATTGCCATTCGGATTTTATTCACTTCACCATCGTAATCATCGCCGTATTACGACGATTGATGGGGATATTGGCTATACAGGCGGATTTAATATAGGAGATGAGTACTTAGGGAAAGATAAGCGATTTGGATATTGGCGTGATTATCATGTACGGCTTAAAGGAGAAGGAGCAAAAGATTTAGAACAGCAATTCGCTTTAGATTGGAAACGAGATACGAAAGAAGAGATAAAGAGGAGTACGAATAAAGCTAGTAAAGGGAATACATTACATACTATGACTAGTTACAATGGGCATTACGTTGCTGAAAAATATATAGAGCTCATAAAACAAGCTCAGCACTCCATTGTAATTGCAACGCCGTATTTTATAGCAAAAAATAAAGAGTCCATGAATGCTTTAATCGCAGCACAAAAGCGTGGTGTTACAGTAAAAATACTTTGGTCATATAAACCAGATCTACCTCTTATAAAAGAAGCGGCGTATCCATACATACGTCAAGCTGTTAATAATGGGATTACTGTATATGGGTATAAAAAAGGAATGTTCCATGGCAAATTAATGCTTATTGATAATGAATTAACCGTTATTGGTACAACAAACTTTACTTCGCGTAGCTTCAATATAAATGATGAAATGAATTTTTATATTTATGGTGGTCCTATTGTAGGACAAGTTAATAAGGCGTTAACAGAGGATTTTCATGATTCGAAAGAAATGACGAAAGAGTTTTTTGAAAAGTTATCTTTTTGGGAGCGTTGTAAGGAGAAAGTGGCGGGATTGGTTGAGTTCTATTTGTGATGATGGATTAGGAAAGGGTGCCTACAAAAGGCACCCTTTTTGGTGGGAAATCATTATTTTTCATGCACCAGCATCGTAACATCATCATTAATCAACGTCCCCACATGTTCACCTAAACATATTTTTTTCATCACTCCAGGCTCATCAAAGTTAAAGACATGTGCTGGTAAATTATAGTCCCGGGCAAGCAGTAATGCCGCTTGATCCATGACTTGTATATTTTGTCTAACGACATCATTATAGTTTAGTTTGCTGTACATTTTTGCTGATTTGTTATGCTTTGGATCACTTGTAAAAACACCATCGACACCTTGTTTTGCGACTAATATGGCATCACTATTCATTTCAATAGCCCTTTGTACACTTGGATAATCTGTTGTCACGAACGGTTGCCCGTTTCCGCCTCCAAAGATAACGATATAGCCGTTATCTAAATGGTGGACTGCACGTAAGCGAATGTATGGTTCAGCTACTGCATTAAATGGAATGGACGTCATAACGCGTACTTCTCTATTTGTTTTACTTGTTAAAACACCGCGAAGCATTAAGCTGTTAATGATTGTACCTAGTGTACCGATATTATCAGCTTCTACGCGATCAATTCCCCACTCTTCAGCTAGATGCCCCCTAAAAATATTACCGCCACCGATGACGATGGATACTTCGATACCTAAATCAACAATGGATAAAATTTCGTTTGCGATATGTTCTAATCGTTTGGAGTTAAAGCTATTTCCAGTTTGATCGGCAAGTGCACCGCCGCTTAATTTAATTAAGACACGTTTATATGGCCTCATAACAATTCCCCCTATATAGATCGCAATAAAAAAGGAACAAAGGCGAATGCCTTTGTTCCTTTTTAAGAAAATGAAAAAGAAAAGAAGAAGATAGGACGAATTGCTTTGTATAGTTTTTCATAACATCCACTCCTTTTCATTTTGATTTGTTTTAAGTATATATCTTTTTGATTATACGAAACAATCTGATTACTTATCAAGTTTATTTTATCGTTTTTTAACAAAATGGTGTCAATGAAAAAAAGAAGAAAAATATTTGAATTTTTTGTGACGAACTTGTAGGTTTTTGTATGATTTTGTAGGTTCGCTTATAAGATGTGTGAGTAGCTTTTATAAATTCAAATTGAAAGCGTTCGCATGAAGGGGATGAACATAAATGAAAAAATTCGGATTGGCAACACAAATTTTTGTCGCGCTTGTTTTAGGGATTGTAGTAGGGGCAGTCTTTTATGGCAATAAAACGGCGATTTCTTATATCACACCAATTGGGGATATATTTATTCACTTAATTAAGATGATTGTAGTACCAATTGTTATTTCAGCATTAATTGTTGCAGTAGCTGGTGTAGGAGATATGAAGAAGCTTGGGAAACTGGGTGGTAAGACAATTCTTTATTTCGAAATTATTACGACGATTGCTATTTTAATGGGATTACTTGCAGCGAATATATTCCAACCAGGTACTGGTGTTGATATGAGTAATTTACAGCAAAGTGATATTTCTTCTTATAAACAAACTGCAGATGCAACAGAGAAGAAAGGTTTCGCTGAGACAATTGTTCACATTGTACCGAAAAACGTATTTGAATCGATTGCACAAGGTGACCTATTACCGATTATATTCTTCTCAGTATTATTCGGCTTAGGAGTTGCGGCAATTGGGGAAAAAGGAAAGCCTGTCTTTAACTTTTTTGAAGGCGTACTCGAAGCCATGTTTTGGGTTACAAATCAAGTTATGAAATTTGCACCATTTGGTGTATTCGCATTAATTGCCGTTACGGTTGCAAAATTTGGTGTAGCAACACTACTTCCGCTAGGAAAACTAGTGCTAGCTGTATACGTAACTGTTATACTATTCGTTGTGATTGTATTAGGTATTAATGCACGAATGGTTGGAGTAAACATTTTTACATTAATAAAAATTTTAAAAGAAGAATTGATTCTTTCATTTACGACAGCAAGTTCAGAAGCTGTTTTACCTAATATAATGAGAAAAATGGAAGAGTTCGGTTGTCCAAAGGCAGTTGCCTCTTTCGTAATTCCGACAGGTTATACATTTAACTTGACTGGATCGGCTATTTATCAAGCGTTAGCGGCATTGTTTGTTGCACAAATGTACGGTGTGCACATGTCACTAACGGAGCAAATAACGTTATTATTCGTTCTCATGTTAACATCCAAAGGTATGGCGGGAGTTCCAGGTGCATCGTTCGTTGTTGTATTAGCAACGTTAGGTTCAATGGGGTTACCACTAGAAGGTATCGCATTAATTGCGGGAATTGACCGCATTTTAGATATGATTCGCTCATCTGTCAATGTATTAGGAAATGCATTAGCGGCCATTGTTATGTCGAAGTGGGAAGGCGAATTCGATAATGAGAAAGCAAAACAATATGTAGAAACAGTCAAAGAAACAAAAGCAGCATAAGAAATCGTTAAGGAGTGAATAATCATGGCAACATTAACTGAAGTTAAAAATGGTGTTCGAATTGAAAAAGATTTTTTAGGTGAAAAAGAAGTACCAAACTATGCATACTACGGCGTACAAACAATGCGTGCAGTTGAAAACTTCCCAATTACAGGATACAAAATCCATGAAGGTTTAATTAAAGCGTTCGCAGTTGTAAAAAAAGCTGCAGCGCTTGCGAATACAGATGTAGGAAGATTGGAATTAAACAAGGGCGGTGCGATCGCAGAAGCTGCTCAAGAAATTCTTGATGGAAAATGGCATGATCATTTCATCGTAGATCCAATCCAAGGCGGAGCGGGTACTTCAATGAACATGAATGCAAATGAAGTCATTGCCAATCGTGCTCTTGAATTATTAGGAATGGAAAAGGGAGACTATCATTATATTAGTCCAAATAGTCATGTAAATATGGCCCAATCAACAAATGATGCATTCCCAACGGCGATTCATATCGCAACGTTAAATGCATTAGAAGGCTTATTACAAACGATGGGTTATATGCATGATGTATTTGAATTAAAAGCCGAACAGTTCGATCATGTGATTAAAATGGGACGTACACATTTACAAGACGCTGTGCCAATTCGCCTTGGACAAGAATTTAAAGCGTACTCACGTGTACTTGAACGTGATATGAAACGCATTCAGCAATCACGTCAACACTTATATGAAGTGAACATGGGAGCAACTGCAGTTGGTACAGGCTTAAATGCAGATTCAGAATATATTGAAGCAGTTGTAAAACATTTAGCTGCAATTAGTGAATTACCGCTTGTTGGTGCAGAAGATTTAGTAGATGCGACGCAAAATACGGATGCTTATACTGAAGTATCTGCAGCGCTTAAAGTATGTATGATGAATATGTCTAAAATTGCGAATGACCTTCGCTTAATGGCATCAGGTCCGCGTGTTGGTTTAGCGGAAATTATGTTACCAGCTCGTCAACCAGGTTCATCTATTATGCCAGGGAAAGTAAACCCTGTTATGCCAGAAGTAATTAATCAAATTGCGTTCCAAGTAATTGGTAATGACCATACAATTTGCCTTGCTTCAGAAGCAGGACAATTAGAATTAAACGTGATGGAACCAGTACTTGTTTTCAACTTACTTCAATCGATTAGCATTATGAATAACGGTTTCCGTGCCTTTACAGATAATTGCTTAAAAGGAATTGAAGCGAATGAAGATCGCTTAAAAGAGTATGTTGAGAAAAGTGTAGGAATTATTACAGCCGTGAACCCTCATATCGGTTATGAAGCAGCAGCTCGCGTTGCGAAAGAAGCAATTGCAACAGGCCAATCCGTTCGAGAACTTTGTGTGAAAAATGGTGTATTGTCACAAGAAGACTTAGAGTTAATTCTAGATCCATTCGAAATGACACATCCAGGGATTGCAGGAGCAACTCTTTTAAAGAAAAATTAAAAGAAGAGGGGGGACAATCCCCTCTTTTTTGTTTACAATATAGAAATGCTATATATGAATAGAGGTAGGGATGTTATGAGCAAGTTTACAGTAGCTTCTAATGGTGCATTAGAAACAACATTAAGAGGAGCAGAAGTATTATCAACACCACTTTTAAATAAAGGGGTAGCTTTCACACAAAATGAAAGAGAAGAGTTAGGTTTAAAAGGGTTATTACCGCCAGCGGTTTTAACGTTAGAAGAACAGGCACGCCGAGCATACGAACAATTTAGTTCTCAGCCGGATGATTTATTAAAGAATGTATACTTAACTGCGTTACATGATCGAAATGAAGTATTATTTTATCGTATATTAACAGATCATTTACGTGAAATGTTACCGATTGTATATACACCAACTGTCGGTGTAGCAATTCAAAGATATAGTCATGAATATCGTAAACCACGTGGTGTTTATTTATCAATTAACGATCCATCAGGTATCGAAGAAGCATTCACGAATATCGGTGCAACAGCTGAGAACATTGATTTAGTCGTTGTAACAGATGGAGAAGGCATATTAGGAATTGGTGACTGGGGCGTTGGTGGTATTAACATCGCAATCGGAAAATTAGCTGTTTACACTGCTGCAGTTGGAATCGATCCTAGTCGTGTATTACCGGTAATTTTAGATGTAGGTACAAACCGTGAGGAGCTATTAAACAATCCATTTTATATTGGAAATCGTCACCCTCGTATAACAGGTAAAGCTTACGATGAATTTATTGATACGTTTGTACAAGCGGTAAACAAACAATTCCCGAAAGCACTTTTACATTGGGAAGACTTTAGCTCTCGTAACGCACGAAAAATTTTAGATAAATATCGTCATGATGTTTGTACGTTTAATGATGATATTCAAGGTACAGGTGCAGTTTCACTTGCGGCAGTATTATCGGCAGTGAAAGCTTCTGGTGTACCGCTAAGTGAACACCGCGTTGTTGTATTTGGTGCTGGTACGGCTGGAATCGGTATCGCAGATCAAGTTAGAGATGCGATGGTCCGCGTAGGCGTATCTGAAGAAGAATCATATAAGCGTTTCTGGTGTATTGATCGTAACGGGTTAGTTACAGATAATATGGAAGATCTTCTTGATTTCCAAATTCCGTACGCAAGAAAAGAAGTAGAAGTAAGTGGGTGGAAGCAAAATGATGTGATCGGACTTGCTGAAGTTGTGAAACATGTAAAACCGACAATTTTAATTGGTACATCTACTGTTGCAGGTGCATTTAAAGAAGAGATTATTAAAGAAATGGCTTCTCACGTAGAAAGACCAATTATTTTACCAATGTCGAATCCGACGCCACTTGCTGAAGCAAAACCAGCAGATTTAATCGAGTGGACAGAAGGAAGAGCGTTAGTTGCAACAGGAAGTCCATTTGAACCAGTTACATATAACGGTGTAACTTATGTGATTGGACAATCAAATAATGCACTGATTTTCCCAGGTCTTGGTCTTGGAACAATTGTAGTACGAGCAAGCGTCATGACGGATGGAATGTTCGCAGCAGCAGCTGAAGCAGTTGCCAGTATGGTAGATACAAGTCAGCCAGGAGCACCTATTTTACCAGAGGTCGAAGAATTACGTAATATCTCAGAAATGGTTGCAATTGAAGTAGCTAAAGTTGCAGTTGCAGAAGGTGTTGCAAGAGTGAACTTAAGTGATAACGATATCAAGATGGCAGTGAAAGAAGCAATGTGGAAGCCAGAGTATCGCCAAATAAAAGCGGTAGAAAAGGTTAGAATATAGAAAAAAAGCCCGTTTATAACAATAAGCGGGCTTTCGCTTTTACTACTGAAAAAAAGTATAGGAAGTGTCACCTTTGAATTGGAATCAATTATGGAAGAAAGATATGTCCCTTTTAATTATATTAATGGTCGTTGTTCCGATTGCTGGGGAGCTGAACTTTCATCCCTTTAATGATACGTTTCGAGTTAGCTTCGGTACACCGCTATTCTTCTTTTTATTATTATTTTTAAGAAGAGTACCAGCAGGAGTTGCAGGTATTCTTGTTGGTATATCTGTAGTCTTATTCCGAGTATGTCTTGACTGGATCATGCAAGGTTCATTTCATATGACAGAATCATTTTATTTGCGTTATCCTGTGTTCTTCTATTATTTTATTTATGGCAGTTTTTTTTCGCTTTGCAGGGTAAATAAGTTCCATCAGCAACCAATCATTATTGGATGCCTTGGAATTTCAATTGAAATTGTTGCAAGTATGTCAGAACTTGCGTTTTATCACATGTTAGTACTAGGTACAATAATAACGATTTCTGAAGTAAATAAACTCATCATTATTGCTATTTTTCGTAGTTTCTTTGCACTTGGTTTTTTAAATATGATGAATTTATATGAAACGAAATTAAAAGAATCGCAAGTTCGAAAAGAAAATGAAAATATGTTAATGCATCTTTCTAATTTATATGTGGAATCTGTTCATTTGAAAAAGACGTTACAAAATGCGGAGTTAATTACACAAGAAGCATATCAACTATATCGAAATTTACAAGTAAGCGCTGATTCAAGTAGTAAAACAGCATTGAAAATAGCGGGGGAAGTGCATGAAATAAAAAAGGATAATCAAAGGATATTTGCAGGATTATCTAAACTGTTATTAGATAAAAATGTGGCTGAATATGTAGAAGGACATGAGTTAGCAGAAATGATTGTTAGAATAAACGAGAAGTATGCTGAAATGCTAGAAAAGGATATACGTTTTTCTAAACATATAGAAGGTGAGCATGCTGCATATCACGTGTATACAGTTCTATCAATTTTTAATAACCTCGCTGCAAATGCAGTTGAAGCAATTGAAGATAAAGGTGTCGTTATTATTAAGCTATATAAAAGAGATCAACATATATTTTTTGAAGTAATTGACGATGGACCTGGTATTGCACAAAAGTATAAGAAATTAGTATTTAAGCCAGGGTTTACTTCCAAGTATGATCAAACGGGAACACCGTCAACTGGTATTGGGCTTTCTTACATAAATGAAATGGTAACAGAGCTAGGCGGAGAAGTGAGATTAGAAGGCCGAGAAAATAAAAGAGGATGTAAGTTTATCGTTTGTTTACCGGAGGGTAGTTTAAAGCGGGAAGGGGAATAGATTTGTTTTATTATATCGTAGACGATGATGAAGTTTTCCGTTCGATGCTTTCGCAAATTATTGAAGATGGAGATCTTGGAGAAGTAATTGGTGAGGCGGATGACGGAGCTTTTATTGAGGCGGATCAACTAAATTTTAAAAAAGTAGATATTTTATTTATTGATTTGTTGATGCCGATGAGGGACGGAATTGAAACAGTTCGTCACATTGCGTCAACTTTCACGGGGAAAATCATTATGATTTCTCAAGTGGAATCGAAGCAGCTTATAGGTGAGGCATATACACTTGGTGTAGAATATTATATTACAAAACCATTAAATAAAATCGAAGTTGTATCGGTTGTACGCAAAGTGATGGAGCGTATTAGATTGGAGCGTTCTATACACGATATTCAAAAATCATTGAATAACGTGTTTCAGTGGGAAAAACCGCAATTGCGTACTGAACCAGTGCAAGAAGGAAAAAAGATAGGGGATTTAGGGCGCTTTTTACTATCAGAACTCGGTATTGCGGGAGAGAATGGAAGTAAAGATTTACTTAGTATGCTGGAATATTTATATGGTCAAGAAAAGGCACAGACATTTGAGTTTGGCTTTCCTGCGTTAAAAGAAATTTTCCATCATATTACGATAAGAAAATTAGGGGATTTAGCTTTAGAGGCGGATATTGATAAAGAGAAAAAAGCGTCTGAACAAAGAGTACGTCGAGCTATTTATCAGTCGTTAAATCATTTGGCTTCTTTAGGATTAACAGACTTTTCAAATCCAAAATTTGAAAGCTATGCTCCAAAATTTTTCGATTTTACCGTAGTTAGAAAACGGATGACAGAAATGACGAAAGATGAACTCGCATCTTCTGGTCATACGCGAATTAATACGAAGAAGTTTATTCAAGTATTGTATTTTGAGGCGAAGAGGTTGATGGAGATAGAGTGAAGAAGATGCTTATAAATAAGCATCTTCTTTTGTTAAATCAACATTTTATATTTTCTCGTGGAGCATGTAAAATGTTAAGTAAGAGAAAATGGTTTTATATTAAGGAAGTGTCAAAGCGATGAGTTTCACATTGAATAAATCGATTATTAAAGAAGTGTGCGGAGAGACCTCATATAAAAGAGGTGAAGCCTATTATAAATCAAATAAAGTGATAATAGATCAGTACGATGAAAATAAAGAAATTTGTGAGGCGACAGTAAAAGGGAACGAGGATTTCCATGTTACAGTAGCAAAAGCCAAAAAGGGTGATGTTGTTGCAAAATGTAGTTGTCCTTCATTAGCGTCTTTTCAAACGTACTGTCAACATGTTGCAGCAGTATTAATACAAATAAACTATAATCAACAAACAGGTGGAATGAGCTCCACTAGTAGCAGAAATGATCAATTGACAAGTGGTATGTTTCAGCTGTTTGCAGACAAACCACTGAGGCCAAAAAGTAAACAACACCGTTTTGATACACGTGAAATATTAGATATTGAGTTTATATGTACACCAGTAGCTACGAGAAGTGGTGGGGCTCTTCTTGGAATTCAATTGAAACTTGCCAAAGTGTATTTCATAAATCATATTAGAGAATTTCTTTCTAAGGTGGAGAAAAGGGAATTTTTTCATTGTTCAAATGAATTTACATATACACCAGATGTACATAGTTTTAAACAAGAAACGGATGCAATTATTCAGCAGCTCATTAAAATGTATCATAATGAAAAAATGTATGAAGATACGCTAGAAGTACATGCGAAACAAGATGAAAGTATGATATTTATACCGCCAGCTTCGTGGAAGGATATGCTCTCTTCACTTTCTAAAGTTGAATATGTACAGCTGAAACAAAATGAACAACTGTTTCAGGGATTACAAGTTTCAAAAGGTTTGTTGCCGTTACACTTTGAATTTACGAAGGGAAATAATGGCGGATTTACACTTCATATAGATGGTCTAAATCGTGTACAAGTTATGGATATGTATAACAATGCACTTTACGATGGGAAATTATATCACTTACACATTGAAGATTGTATGCGACTTATTGAATTACAAAAGATGATGAGTCGCTCAAATAGTAATCAGTTTTATATTCCAGAAAGTAAGATGGAACATTTCGTCGCGAAAGTTGTACCAGGATTAATGAAGCTCGGAACTGTACACATTGATGAAGTAATATCGGATCGTGTTGAAACACCTTCGCTAAAAGCGAAATTGTATTTAGACCGCGTGAAAAGTCGCTTATTAGCAGGTCTTGAATTTCACTATGGGAACGTCATGATTAATCCGCTAGAAGAGGATGGACAGCCGTCTGTTTTTAATCGTGATGAGAAAAAGGAAAAAGAGATTTTAGACATTATGAGTGAAAGTGCCTTTGCAAAAACAGAAGGCGGTTACTTTATGCATAATGAAGAAGCTGAGTATAACTTTTTATATCACGTCGTGCCAACATTAAAAGGTTTAGTTGATATTTATGCGACGACAGCAATCAAATTGCGAATTAGTAAAGGGGATGCAGTTCCTCTTATTAGAGTGAGAAGAAAAGAAAGAATTGATTGGTTGTCATTTCGTTTTGATATAAAAGGAATACCAGAAGCAGAAATTAAAGGTGTATTAGCGGCCCTTGAAGAGAAACGTAAATATTATCGATTGGCGAATGGTTCGTTTTTATCGCTAGAGAGTAAAGAGTTTAATGAAATTAATCAGTTTATAAAAGAATCAGGTATTCGGAAAGAATTTTTACATGGAGAAGAGGTAAATGTTCCACTTATTCGGAGTGTAAAATGGATGAACGGACTTCATGAAGGCAATGTTTTAAGTTTAGATGATTCTGTTCAAGAGTTAGTAGAAAACATTCAAAACCCGAAAAAATTAAATTTTGCTGTGCCAAATACTTTAAATGCAGAAATGAGAAAGTATCAAGTATATGGGTTCGAATGGATGAAAACACTTGCTCATTACCGTTTTGGGGGTATTTTAGCAGATGATATGGGACTTGGAAAAACGTTGCAAAGCATTGCTTTTATAGATTCTGTTTTGCCTGAGATTCGAGAAAAGAAACTACCTATATTAGTCGTTTCACCATCATCTCTTGTTTATAATTGGTTTAGTGAATTGAAAAAATTCGCCCCGCATATTAGAGCAGTTATTGCAGATGGAAACCAAGCAGAGCGCCGGAAAATTTTGAAAGATATAACGGAATTTGATGTCGTAATTACGTCATATCCATTACTGAGAAGAGATATAAGATTGTATGCAAGACCATTTCATACACTATTCCTTGATGAAGCGCAGGCGTTTAAAAACCCTACAACGCAAACGGCAAGAGCTGTGAAAACAATTCAAGCTGAATACCGTTTTGGGCTAACGGGTACACCTGTAGAAAATTCATTAGAAGAGCTATGGTCTATCTTCCATGTCGTCTTCCCAGAATTATTACCAGGAAGAAAAGAGTTCGGTGATTTAAGGCGTGAAGATATAGCGAAGCGAGTGAAACCATTCGTATTAAGACGATTAAAAGGGGACGTATTAAATGAGTTGCCAGAGAAAATAGAGCACTTACAATCATCGGAGTTATTACCCGATCAAAAGAGTCTCTATGCTGCTTATTTAGCGAAGCTAAGGGAAGAAACGTTAAAGCATTTAGACAAAGATACGTTACGTAAAAATAAAATTAGAATTTTAGCTGGTTTAACGAGATTGCGACAAATTTGTTGTCATCCTGCTTTATTTGTTGATGATTACAAAGGAAGTTCAGCTAAATTTGAACAACTGTTAGAGATTTTAGAGGAATGTAGAAGTACAGGGAAGAGAATATTAATTTTTTCTCAATTTACGAAGATGCTTTCCATTATTGGTCGTGAGTTAAATCGACAAGCAATTCCATACTTTTATTTAGACGGGAGTACACCAGCGCAGGAACGTGTAGAGCTGTGCGATCGGTTTAACGAAGGAGAAGGAGATCTATTTCTCATTTCTTTAAAAGCTGGTGGTACCGGACTTAATTTAACTGGTGCAGATACAGTAATATTATACGATTTATGGTGGAATCCAGCTGTTGAACAACAAGCGGCCGATAGAGCGTATCGAATGGGACAAAAAAATACAGTGCAAGTTATAAAGCTAGTAGCTCAGGGAACAATTGAGGAGAAAATGCATGAACTGCAAGAAAGTAAGAAAAATTTAATCGCTGAAGTGATTGAGCCGGGAGAAGGGAAATTGTCCTCAATCACAGAGGAAGAAATTCGAGATATTTTAATGATTTAATATAAAAAAGCTATGCCTTCAAATTTATGAGGGCATAGCTTTTTTGTTGTAATAATTATATTTTGTTTTGTACAAAGTAAAGAAATCAAATGTTATTTAAATTACTTCTTTGTACCTTTACTTTTGTATGGTTTGGCAGCTGCCTTTTTCTTTGCACTTGATTGCCAACGGTTCCATCCTTTACTTCCTGTACCTTGTCCTACACCTTTTTTCGGTTTTGCTTTCGTTTTACTCATATGATCACTCCGTTATATAAAAATCTTATTTGATAATAGTCAATGATTTAGAAAATACTCTTTATAAATGACTATGATTGCTTTAAGTAAAAATAAACTGCTTGAATGCTATAGTATATCATGAAATTGCAAGTAAACTGAAAGGAATTATAAAGAAAATGAAAATAATAAGAAATACTGCGGATTCTATATTCCGAACGATCACATTAATTATTGTTTATACGTTAGTTTCGGTCAGTGAAACATTTTTTGGATTGACGAGGCAGAAAAAGTAAAGATGTTAAATTAACAACAATCAATAAAGCCGTAAAATAAAGAATTGAAAAATATTTTAAAACTTTTTGTTGACTTTCTTTATTTTTTGTATAGAATAATCATTAATAAAATGTTTCAGAGATGTGACAACAAAACGACTATGAAAGGACGAGTAGTAGTAGGACGTAGTTTAAGCGAGTCAGGGGTGGTGTGAGCCTGATACGAAGCCTATTATGAAGAACCTCCTGGAGTTGCTAACCGAAATCCTTTATAGGAAAGTAGACTTAGCCGGGAACTTCGCCGTTACAAGAAGAACAGTATCGAGATATTTCATCTCCGTATTGTATAAGTGAGCAACCTCTGTTGCTAATTTGGGTGGTACCGCGGAACCAAAGCCTTTCGTCCCAGTTTTTTGGGAAAGAAGGGCTTTTTTTGTTGGCTTCTTTTCACAACATCCAAACATTTTAGGAGGAAACCACCATGTATCAATCATTAATGACAGTAAGAGAGACTCAAATTGCAATTAAGGAAGTTAAAACATTTTTCGAGGACCAATTAGCAAAACGCCTTGAACTATTCCGCGTATCTGCACCATTATTCGTAACGAAAAAATCAGGATTAAACGATCACCTAAACGGTGTAGAACGTCCAATTGAATTTGATATGTTACATTCAGGAGAAGAATTAGAAATTGTTCATTCACTAGCGAAATGGAAACGATTTGCATTACATGAATATGGATATGAAGCTGGTGAAGGTTTATATACAAACATGAACGCGATTCGTCGTGATGAAGAACTTGATGCAACGCATTCCATTTACGTTGACCAATGGGATTGGGAAAAAATCGTTCAAAAAGAATGGCGTACTGTCGATTACTTACAAAAAACAGTACAAACAATTTATGGAATATTCAAAGATTTAGAAGATCACTTATTTGAAAAATATCCGTTCCTTGGAAAGTATTTACCGGAAGAAATTGTTTTCGTTACTTCTCAAGAATTAGAAGATAAATATCCAGAATTAACACCGAAAGATCGTGAACATGCAATTGCGAAAGAACATGGTGCAGTCTTCATTATCGGAATTGGTGATGCACTTCGTTCAGGTGAAAAGCACGACGGACGCGCAGCTGATTATGACGATTGGAAATTAAACGGTGACATTTTATTCTGGCACCCAGTACTACAATCTTCATTTGAATTATCATCAATGGGAATTCGTGTTGATAGTAAATCACTTGATGAGCAGTTAACGAAAACTGGTGAAGACTTCAAACGTGAGTATGATTTCCATAAAGGTATACTAGAAGACGTACTACCATTAACAATCGGCGGTGGTATTGGACAATCAAGAATGTGCATGTACTTCTTACGTAAAGCTCATATCGGTGAAGTTCAATCTTCTGTATGGCCTGACGATTTACGTGCAGCTTGTAAAAAAGAAAACATTCATCTGTTTTAATAGAAGTGAGGGAATAGCTTAAATATAGAGCTATTCCCTCTTTTTTATAAAACATTACTTATTTATTACCGAGTTCTTCCGCTAAACCGATTAAAATTCCTTCGACTCCACGAATGTAGCAGAGACGATACGAGTTCTCATACTGAACTACTTCACCAACGAGCTCTGCACCATGCTTAGTGAGTCTCGATACCATTTCGTCAATGTCTTCAACGGTGAATATGACGCGTAGATAACCGAGGGCGTTTACAGGAGCATTTCGGTGATCTGATATAGTAGGTGGGGTGAGAAATCGCGAAAGTTCAATTCGGCTGTGGCCATCTGGAGTGACCATCATAGCGATCTCTACGCACTGAGAACCGAGTCCAGTTACGCGACCAGCCCATTCACCTTCGACATTGGCTCGACCTTCGAGATTCAAGCCAATCTCCTCAAAGAAAGAGATTGCGTTATCAAGGGATTCTACAACGATGCTGACATTGTCCATTCGTAGTAATTTGTTTTTTGCCATAGTCTTATCTCCTTATGTATAAAAGTCTATTATTTAATTATCCTCATAATTATACTACTAAGTAGTTACAAATTCCTTTCAGTCAAAAACACCTTGTCACAGTATAGGAAAATGTGACAAGGTGTTTTTTAATATGTCATATAGCATCGTGTTAACGAACAGCTTTTTATTTAATAGGAAGGTAATACATTAATATGATTTTTTTAGCATTACTAAATATATCAGATTAGCTCATTTGCACTAAAGGCTCAATTTTCGCCATAAATGATTGATGCAGCGCCTCAACGCCTGTTACTAAATGAAGGCGGTCAATAACGACAGACACTTTAATTTCTGATGTACTTACCATTTTAATATGAATATCTTCTTCTTTTAAAGTAGTGAACATATTTGCAGCGACACCTGGGTTAGATACCATGCCAGATCCTACGATTGATACTTTTGCTAAGTGATTTTCATGTTCTACAGATTCATAGTGAAGAGTTTCTTGATTTTGTTCCAAAACTTCTAAAGTTTCTCTTAAATCATTCGAATGAATGGAGAAGGAGAGGTGTACAGTTCCTTCATTTGTAATACTTTGAATGATGATATCTACATTAATGTGTGCTGCTGCTAATGTAGAGAAAACTGTTGAAAGCGAGCCTTGTTCTAATCCTTTAATTGTGACACGTGTAATGTTATCCTCAAATGCAATACCTTTAACGATTGATTGTTGTTCCATGTTACATTCTCCTTTTACAATTGTTCCGTTTTCTTGTTCCATACTTGAGCGAACTTCTAAAACTACATTATGATTTTTAGCAAACTCAACAGCGCGCGGGTGTAATACGCCAGCACCGAGATTAGCAAGCTCTAACATTTCGTCATAAGAAATTTCGTCTAATTTGTAAGCATCTTTTACAACTCGTGGGTCCGTCGTATATACACCTGTCACATCCGTATAAATATCACATTTTTTTGCTTTAAGTGCAGCAGCTAATGCGACAGCAGTCGTATCAGAGCCACCACGGCCAAGCGTTGTAATTTCATTTTCTACACTTATACCTTGGAAACCAGCTACGATAACAATCGTACCTTCAGCAAGATAAGATTGAATACGATCTGTATGAATGTCAGTAATCCGTGCACTACTATGTACAGATTCTGTCGTAATACCTGCTTGCCACCCTGTTAATGAAATTGCATGATAGCCTTTTGCTTGCAGTGCCATTGTTAATAATGAAATAGTTACTTGTTCTCCTGTAGATAGAAGCATATCCATTTCACGTTTACTTGGATTTTCTGTGATAGCGTTAGCGAGTGCGACAAGTTCATCTGTGCTTTTTCCCATTGCTGAAACGACAGAGACAATGCTATGACCTCGTTCATATTCTTCAATAATTAAATTTGCTACATGTTGAATGCGTTCGACGCTTCCGACAGAAGTGCCACCAAATTTTTGAACAATTGTTTCCATTACAAATTCCTTCTTTCGTCTATTTTTAAGAATAGATTAGGAAATATATAAATCCCCAATACTCCTGTAGTTACCAGAAAGACAAACAAAAAACACCATCTCAAATAAGTGAGGATGGTGCTGTTACAGGAAAAGGGAAACAGAAAACGGAGCTAATAAAAAAACCGCCAAAAAAGGAATATCATAAAAAAATGATATCTCTTTTTTGTAGATAGCTCTTCATACGTACACGTCTGTACATATGACAGTTCTGTTTCTATTCGAAAACAGCCCCAATTGATAAATGCAGAGAAATTTATCAATTTCGGCAATACTTCCTTTCATCTAAGTTCATAGACATCTCTGTGTCTCCATTAGAATACTCATAAGTATCGCAACCTCTATCTCACGTTTTAGGCGAGAGTGTTTGAT
>NZ_JBEUTW010000049.1:0-2251 GCF_040492675.1 Bacillus sp. AP50 | reverse complement strand
AAGCTATGTTCGGAATGAAGTTGAATTTGTAGTGATAGATGAGATAAAGGGTAGCTATGAACTGTATAAAATAGAAAACGCTTCAGAAAAGGATATAGAACGGCTGAAAGAAATGAAGAAATTAGAATAATAGAGACTATCTGAAAGGTAAAGAAGCACACTTGTTATTGTTAAATCTAAAAAATAGTTTAGACTAATAACTGAGTTTTGTTTCATGAAAAGAGTCATTATTAAAATATAGTATTAGTGGGTCAGTCCCATCGCTATCAAGCTAATATTTTGAAGCACCACCAAAACAAAAATTTTACCTCTCGACAGTTATATTTGAGAATTAAGCTCATTTTTTCGTTTTGGGGTGAATCTGTTTTCTTAAGTTGATGGATGTGTGGTGCTACCCCATGCCTATCAAGCTAACAAAACAAAATACCCCCAGAACGAAATTTTTTGTCTTTTATAGCAACGAAGCTGTTTAATTGAAATAAAGGTCTTTTTTATATTATAAAGTTATATAAAAATGAAAGTCGATATTCTCAAATACGAGGGTATCGGCTTTTTCCATATAAAGGTATAATATTTTGGGTAGAGTTATTCAACAAACGGGGAGAATTAATGGGAGGACATTATGGAATTATTTGAATATGAAGAACGATTTAAAAAACAAGTAGAAAGCTATGAATTATCTGAGCAACAGTTACAATTTACAGGTACACCAAAGAAATGTGTAGAATTATCAGAAGGCGATACTGACATACATTCTATATTATTTCTTGCAAATAATGAGCTTATAACATTTTTTGAGCTTCATGAAAATGCAGGCATAAATCCATAATCTAAAAATCCAAAAGCTATGTTATTACGAGCTCTTTCAACGGATTATTATTATCAAGGAAAGGGGCATACCAAACAATCATTATTGTTACTACCTGACTTTGTACGCAAAGAATATCCACATATTAATGAAATTGTATTAGCGGTAAATGTGAAAAACATTACTGCACAATTATTATATAAAAAATGTGGTTTTATTGATGAAGATGTACGAAAAATAGGAAAAAAAGGCGCACTTATTATTATGAGCTATTATTTATAAGAGAAATATTGTGAAAGATTCGACAACCGAATTAAACAGTGTAGTTTAGTGTTTTCTAAATAAACTTCACTCATTATAAAATATTTATAGACTAAAAAGGTGCTTTCTGTGTAAGCGTCAAGTAACTCCAAAATATACAATAAAAGTTGATTTTGGAGTTACTTGACGTTTGCTTCACTTTTTTTCGGTTTATAGATACAATTTCATTTATTTTTCTTGGTGCTCCGCATCCCATTCACTTAAATAGGATGCATATTCTAATTCATTTGGATCATCATGTAACATAGAAATAAACTCTAATTTATTTCCATCACAATCCAGAAAGTATACACTTGCAGCCGGCATCCATCTTTGGACAATTGGCTCTTGATTTCCTTTCCCCTGACTTCCTACCACTTCTATTCCACGCTCCTCTAACCATAATTTAGAAGTCTTTAAAAACTCTAAATCTACACCAAAAGCAAAGTGTTTCTTCAAAAAGTCTTTAATATTATGTACTTCCCATAGTCCAAGCATTTGTTTTTTATTTTCTCCTACCCAAAAGAAGGCTACTCTTCTTTTGGGTAGTTTTCTTGCTAATGCTAATCCTAGCTTGTTTTGATAGAAATCTATCGCCTTTTCTAAATTTCTTACATGTAAATGTGTTTCGTATATATTTTGTATCATTATGTTTATTCCCTTCTTTATTGTAATTTATAATTATCTTCCGTGTATAAATTCCCACTCTTTCCAGGACATAATTTCAAGTTCCGGTCTTGGTTTATCCTCTAACATAGAAATAAACTCAACTGAGTGACCATCTGGATCTGTAAAATAAATCGACACAGCAGGCATAAAAGGGAATACCATTAATTCTTCGGAATTTCCACCTAAGAAATTTGCAGATTCAATTCCTAATTCATTTAAATAATTTCTCGCCTTAATAATATCTTTCACATCTACTCTAAAAGCGAAATGTTGACGCTGAACCTCCGGTGAAGGATAATTTTCTCTAATGCCAAACATAGCTTCTCCAGGTTTTCCGATCCAGTAAAATTTAGATTTTCGATTAGAGTCTTCATACAAAGGAATAATATTAAATAATTTTTCATAGAATTCAGCGGATATTTTATAATTACTTACATTAATATGTGTTTCAAAAATCCCTTTAATCATCAAAAC
>NZ_JBEUTW010000048.1:0-3923 GCF_040492675.1 Bacillus sp. AP50 | reverse complement strand
TAGTAAATTGATTCTTAAATAATAGGATATTACAAATACCCATTTATATTAAATTCTCATAGAAATCTTTCAAAACTACTCTTATTGAAGGTTGAGTGGTTATTGAATTGATTTCTATTGCCCCCGTTTTATATCATAGTACCAGCCTTTAATTAACAATTATATCCATTGCGAAAAAATAAGATAGGCTTTAATATTTATCAGTATTTAAATGCCAAAAATTGTTTAAGGCATTTCAACCAAAATTTAAGAGGAGCATACAATGAACAAACTAAAAAGGTTATTGAAACGTAAAACGACTTGGATAATTCTTATCCTATTCGTATTTGTTTATGTAAATAACAGTTCTTTTTTTGCTAAGAGGGATGATGGAACTCCTCTTCTTCTTGCTCACCGAGGACTTTCGCAAACATTTAGCATGGAAGAGATTGAGAGCGATACATGTACAGCAGAACGTATAAATAAACCTGAACATTCTTATTTAGAAAATACAATTCCATCTATGGAAGCAGCATTTAAAGCTGGAGCTGATCTAGTAGAGTTTGATGTTCAACCAACTAAAGATAATAATTTTGTTATTTTTCATGACTGGACTCTTGATTGCCGTACTAATGGTAAAGGTGTTACAAGAGATTTTACAACAAAAGAACTACAAGCACTTGATATTGGTTACGGTTATACAGCTGATGGGGGTAAAACATTCCCGTTTCGTGGCAAAGGGACTAATCTTATGCCAACACTTGATGAAGTACTTACCCATTTTCCAGACCGTTCTTTTCTTATTCATATTAAAAGTGATGATGAAAATGAAGGAATCCAATTGGCTACTTACCTCAAGAAATTACCAGCGAAGCGCCTTGATCAACTAACTGTATATGGTGGCGATAAACCAATTGCTGCGATAAAAGAGCGCATCCCTAGTTTACGAATAATGTCAAAAGCGACCATGAAAAAAGATCTTATTACTTATATGGCATTAGGGTGGACTGGCTACATACCTTCGAGCCTGAAGCATGGAGAATTACATATACCAGACAAAGTAGCTCCTTGGCTTTGGGGATGGCCAAATCGTTTTCTTAATCGAATGGATAAAGCAGATACTCGAGTTATCATTGTAGGAGGAAATGGGTTTGGATTTTCAAGTGGATTTGACTCATCTGAAGATATAAAACGCCTTCCTGATGATTATACAGGTGGAGTTTGGACAAATCGCATTGATAAAATAGCACCTGTATTTAAGAAATAAGGGATAATATAACAGTCGAAGTTCTTTCATCTGTTTAACCATTTATATTTTAAAAGAAGACTTATTAATAATTTTAAAGGTTTATATACCGATAAACACCCCTGATTTCCTATGAATAATGGAAATCAGGGGTGTTTTTTGGATGAATGGAACTTATTTTATTTATATTCAAACAGAAGTACGAAAACGATTAAATAATTACTCGCAAGATGTAAAAAATGAGCTGAATTCTCATAAATAACTAACTGTAGAAAAGAAAATTTTTCGTTTGGAGGTACTTTAAAAATCTTGGGTTGATGGATGTTTGGCGGTACCCCATAAAGGTTCCTGATACATAATTGATGTTATGCCATTTGTAGAAAACAATCCACTTATACCATTTTAACAAGAAGAAATATCTCGTCCATGTTGTAATATTGGCTTACGTTAAGCTTGTGAAAAAATCATATTCATGTATAATACAATTAATGTATGATACATGAGTTGTAGGAGGGTGACCTTTTTGAAAAGAGAAGATGCCTTAAAACTAAGAACAGATATTAAGAAAATGATTATAATAACTGGGGTTTTTGAATCTCAAAATTTGCCCAAAGGACCATTTGAAAAACCTTTACCAACTTCTCAAATGATGGCGTTAGAGGAACTAGAGGTGGAAAAATTAACTGTTTGGCAACTATCCAATAAACTTAGATTAGAGACTTCAACTGTAAGTAGATTGGTAGATAAGTTAGTAAAAAAGGGGCTTATTTATCGTGAAGTAAATGAAAAAAATAGAAGAGAACTTTTTCTGCACCTCACAGAAAAAGGTCACATAACTGTTAATTGCTTAAGAGAGCAATCCATTACATTTTATCAAAGTATTCTCAATAATTTATCAGAATCAGAACAAAAAATAGTTGTGGATGGTTTTGAATTATTTATTGATTCTATTTCTAAGCCTTTTGATTAGAGTGAGGTAAGTCAAAACATTTGGAGGATAAAATGAGTTTGCATTTTGAACGTCCTATTATTGAATTAAAAGAGAAATTTGATGAATTAAAGAAAATTATGAAAGAAAATAATGTAGATTTATCGTCAGAAATTCATGAATTAGAAAAACGTTTAAATAAAATGCAAGATAAAATTTATTCTAATATTACACCTTTTCAACGAGTTCAAATTGCAAGGCTACGTAACCGACCCACGACATTGGACTATATACCTTTATTGTTTACAAACTTTCTCGAACTTCATGGTGATCGATTATATGGTGATGATAAAGCAATGATAGGTGGTATTGCAAAATTTAAAGGAATGCCCGTTACGGTTATTGGTCATCAAAGAGGTAGAAATACAAAGGAAAGTATAGAAAGAAATTTTGGAATGGCACATCCAGAAGGTTATAGAAAAGCGCTAAGACTTATGAAACAAGCTGATAAATTTAATCGCCCTATTATTACATTTATTGATACAATAGGCGCCTATCCAGGGATAGGGTCTGAAGAACGTGGAATTTCTGAAGCGATAGCTCGAAATCTATTTGAAATGACTACACTTAAAGTGCCAATTGTTTGTATTGTAATTGGAGAGGCATCAAGTGGTGGAGCTCTTGGCATTAGTGTCGGTAACCATATCCATATGTTAGAGTATTCATGGTACTCGGTAATTTCGCCAGAAGGAGCAGCATCTATCCTATGGAAGGACGCTAAGTATGCTCCAGAAGCTGCTGAACATATGAAAATTTCAGCAAAAGATTTAAAACATTTAGGAATTATTGATGAAATCATTCCTGAAATTAAAGGTGGAGCACAAAATGATATAAAATTACAGGCAAAAGTGATTGAATCTGTAATCGAATCATCTCTAAAAAAATTGATACTATTATCCTCGGAAGAGCTTATACAACAGCGGTATGAAAAGTATAGACAAATAGAGAATTATAAATGAAAATATTTAAAGTCCGTATTACATTTCGGAGGATTATCGCAAAAAAATTCTAAATGTTTTGTAAGTAACCCCTTAAACTGGGATATGCTGATACTATTACTCTACAAAAGGTGTGTAATCGGTATGGAAAAGGAAAATTTGTTCAAATGGAAGCATTATCACATACCCATCAACTTAAGAAATTGATTGTTCCCCAAAACGAAAAAATGAGCTGAATTCTCATAAATAACTGTAAAAAGGTGAAAATTTCGTTATGGGGGGTATCTCAAAAGCTTAGGTTGCTGGCAATGGGGTATCGCCAGCATTTCGGCCCCCGCATGCTAAGAACATGCAAGATTTTATACAACTTTTTGGATAATCCAGTAACAAACAAGAACCCTAAAACCGCGCTAGGATAGGAATGTATAAAAAAATGCATAGATCCATAAAACAAAAAAAGAATGTTCCCTTGTGAGAGTAGGGTTACCTCTCTTTTCTTTGCTACCGATAACGATAATTATGTAAATAAGCTGTCCATCTGGACAGCTTATTTTTTGCTTAGCGTGGGTTTTTTCCGAAATGCTGGAGGCACACTTTTTTATTAAATTTTAATTCAAATCTATAATTGTATATATTTTGTTATTTCCTGTTGCAGAATCCTTATGATAAGGGTTCTTTTTTTATATCAAAAATCACAAATAAAAAAAGATAAAATCGGCGAAGACGATCTTATCTTTAGCACAAGGAGTAAACAAAAGGATAACCATCATAT
>NZ_JBEUTW010000047.1:0-25031 GCF_040492675.1 Bacillus sp. AP50 | reverse complement strand
CTTTTAAGGACTACATAAATCCCTTTGACCAAATATGTAATTCTTTGTAAAATGATATATATGGAAAGATTATGAATATACAGGAAATCTATGGATAGTAGATTTTAATAAATTATTCGGGGGAAATTTATTAGTTAAGTATATTAACTTGTTTGCACTACATTTTACAAATAAAGGGGTATTAGTAATCATGAAAGCAAAGAAATTAGTAAGTTTAGCATTACCAGTTATGTTATTGAGTGGTTGTATTACAATTGAAACTGATGGTAAGAAAGCTGAACCAAAGAAAGAAGAAACGCAAAAGGTAGAGAAAGAGAATAAGACTTCTGAAAAAGAGAGTAAGTCAACTGATGGCAAGAAAGAGGATAGCTTGTCTGTAGCGAAAGGTGAAGGTACAAACAGTAGTTCATCAAGTAGTCAACCAAATTCTTCTTTAAATAATTCAACTTCTTCTAGTTCTTCAACTGGTAAGGTAACTGGTTCAGATGTTGAAAGGTACAAGGCAGATATCATAAATAGTGCTACTCAAATTGAAAATACAATGAAATTAATTGAAGGAATAGCAGATTCAGACGTAAAATCATACAAACAAAAGAAAAGTGAAGTACAACTGAGTTTAGGTGGAGCAAAGGCAACTGCTACAAAGCTGAAGAATCTACAAGCGCCTCCAGAGTTACAGGGAGAACAGGCGAAGATAAAGCAGTCGATGGAACTATATGCGGATTGTTTTCAACTTCTCTTTGATGCATTAGATCAAGAAGACGAAAGTAAAATGCATCAATCAGTAAGTAAAGCACAAGAAGGTTCGAAACTGTTTGAAGAGGCAGCGAAGAGTATCGGTAGTAAAACCAACTAAAAATAAAGTATTTAAAGGGGTATTTGTAAGTACAGTTGGTGCAAGTGAAGAGTTAGGAATTAGTTATGGGAACACATTACAAATTTATCAAATGGACGATAATGTTCGTATTCGATATATAAAACAATAAATAATTGGTGAAAAACTCTGTAATAAATTTTACAGGGTTTTTTGTTAGTTCTAGTTTATTTTTTGTCTTCCTAAGCGCTAAGCATACTAGTATAAGTTGAGAAATGAACAAAACGATAATGATAGGCAGATGATGTAACTCCATAGTAACTGTAACCATCTAAAGCCCAATTCATACACTATGATGGAGGCTTTTTACTTACTAATCGGATGAAAAAGGAGTGTAATCATGAAGAAACGTACTGTTAATGAAGCGGGAGGGAATGTGCCACAACCAATCCGCAGCGACGGAGCAGGTGCGAGTGATTCTGGACCTCGTAATGTTATGCGGGATATTCAAAATCCGAATATGCTTGTTCCGCCTATAACGGATGCAGGGTTAGTTCCTAACTTGAAGTTTTCATTCTCGGACACTTCTATGATTTTGAAACAAGGCGGGTGGTCTCGGGAGATTACTGCTCGGGAACTACCGGTTTCGACGACGATTGCGGGAGTAAATATGAGTTTAACGGCCGGTGGAGTACGAGAACTACATTGGCATAAAGAAGCGGAATGGGCGTATATGCTTTTAGGACGGGCGCGCATAACGGCTGTTGATCAAAATGGGCGTAATTTTATTGCTGATGTTGGACCAGGTGATCTTTGGTATTTTCCGCCTGGTATTCCGCATTCCATTCAAGGATTGGAACATTGTGAATTTCTACTCGTTTTCGATGATGGGCATTTTTCTGATTTATCTACTTTAGCTATTTCTGATTGGTTTGCGCATACGCCAAAAGAAGTGTTGTCGGCTAATTTCGGAGTACCTGAGAGTGCTTTTCGTTCTATCCCTTCAGATCAAGTTTATATTTATCAAGGAGAGGTGCCAGGTTCGCTTGAAAGTCAGGAAATTCAATCACCGAAAGGAGAAGTTCCTTTAACATTTAAACATGAAATGTTAAAACAAAAGCCGATTAAGACGCCTGGTGGTAGCGTTCGAATTGTAGATTCTACAAATTTCCCTATTTCCAAAACAATCGCAGCAGCGCTCGTTGAGGTTGAGCCTGGTGGAATGAGAGAACTTCATTGGCACCCGAATAATGATGAATGGCAATATTATTTGACAGGGGAAGCGAGAATGACTGTGTTTCTTGGAAATGGTACCGCTCGTACATTTGATTATAGAGCTGGCGATGTCGGATATGTACCGTTTGCGACGGGGCATTATATTCAAAATACAGGTACCGAAACATTATGGTTTTTAGAGATGTTCAGAAGTAATCGTTTTGAAGATGTATCGTTAAATCAATGGATGGCACTGACTCCTAAAGAAATAGTGGAGAGTAATATACATGTTGGCCCGCAAGTAATGGATTCCCTGCGTAAGGAGAAGAGGCCTGTTGTGAAATATCCGGGGTTTTCATATAGTCCGAAAAATGATGAGTAAAAATGAAAATTTGCGTTATTCTTTCTGGAGACTGATAAGAAGGGATGGCGTATTTTTTATGCCTAATCTAGTCTTTATCCCGCTATTTGCCGGGCAGTAAGACCCCACCTCAAAATTCAGCGGAAGCAAAGAAGTTAGGTGGGGGGCGGGCTGTCCGTAAAAGCCCGATTGGTGAGGGTTGATTAAAGTTTCACTTTATTAGTATCCGTTCCTTGTATTATTGTTCGGGAAATTATTATTGGAGCATAGTATAGGGAAGATACATATAAAAGAGCGCCATTATAAGCTGTAACGCATAAGTTGCGCAGGAAATGCAACGATAACTAGCTTTACTCTTCATCATTTATTTGAACATAATGGGCATAGAGAGGTGATAAACACAGTATGATTTTTAGTGAGCGTTTAAAAGAAGAAAGGGAAAAAAGAAATTGGTCACAAAATGATTTGGCTGAAAAACTTCATGTGAGTAGGCAATCTGTTTCGAAATGGGAGACGGGAAAGAACTATCCGAGCATTGAAATTATTATTCATTTAAGTGATTTGTTCGGTATTACAATTGATGAATTGCTAAGGGGTGATGAAGAATTGACGCAGAAAGTAATTGAAGATAGTAAGCAATTGGCGTATCCAAAATGGAAGGTGTTTTTTGATAGTCTATTTATGATAGGGGTATTTTTGTTTATTGCAAAAATCGTTGTATGGATGCTAAATAAGTTTGCAGGAGCAAGTATTACAATTGTAGCAGATGCGCCATATGTAATGAATCTTTTACCCCTTGCATTCATGATTATAGGTGGTATGGGATCGGATAAGTTGAAGAAAATATATAGATAGAGGAAAGATTTGAAAGAAATCCCCTACACTAGCTGTTCTTTTCACTTAAATTGTGTACTATAAAGGATAGGATGACATAAAGAAGGGGATATAGAGAATGGAATTTCATGAACAGAAGATTTTGCCGGCAGTGAGGCAAATTAAAGATTTGGAAAAGCTATTACATAGTTCGTATGAATATATTGTTATTTTAGATATTCATGTCGGCCAATTGAAGAGTGTTATATCGCTTGCGAAGCAATATTGTAAAAAGGTGTTTTTACATGTGGATTTAATTCATGGTTTGCAGAGTGATGGGCATGCGACGGAATATTTATGTCAGGAGTTTAGACCGTACGGGTTACTTTCAACAAAGGCGAGCGTTATTATGAAGGCGAAGCAAAAAGGTGTTGTGGCAATACAACGCATCTTTTTAATCGATTCGAGTGCGATGGAGAAGAGCTGCAATCTTTTAGATAAGACGAAACCGGATTATATTGAGGTACTTCCTGGAGCATTAACGGACGTTATCGCTGAAGTGAAAGAGCGTACTGGTGTACCGATTTTAGCAGGTGGTTTTATTCGTACTGTAGAAGATGTGGAAAGAGCTTTAAACGCTGGTGCGACAGCAATTACGACATCAAAACGCGAACTATGGAAACATTACCAAAAAAAGTGACGAAAATGTGAATTTTTTCGTTGACACCGCTTTCATTTACGGTTAACATTATAGACAAGTTAATAAACGTGACGGAGAAAAGTAGAGATCCACATTTCATTGTTTCTATATAAATTTATATAGAAGCGTGCAAGCTGTGGGTCTTTTTCTTTTGACAAAAACGAATGGCCATTCATTTTACCTCTATCACATTTGGAAGCGTTTAAATTGATTGTGGAGGGATACTATGTCAGCATTTTTAGGAGAGTTAATAGGGACTGCGTTGTTAATCGTACTTGGTGGCGGCGTTTGTGCTGGTGTAAGTTTAAAGAAGTCGTTTGCGAAAGATTCTGGTTGGATTGTAATTACAATGGGCTGGGGCTTAGCGGTAGCGGTTGCAGCATATGCGGTTGGATCAATTAGTGGGGCACATTTGAATCCAGCTTTAACAATAGGATTAGCATTTAAGGGAGCGTTCCCATGGAGTGACGTACCTGGTTATATCGCAGCACAAATGATTGGGGCAATTATCGGGGCAGTTATCGTATATTTACATTACTTACCACACTGGAAAGAAACAGAAGATCCAGGAACAAAGTTAGGTGTATTTGCAACAGGTCCAGCAATTCCGAACACATTTGCAAACCTTTTAAGTGAAATGATTGGAACATTCGTTTTAGTATTTGGTATATTAGCAATTGGTGCAAATAAATTTGCAGATGGATTAAATCCATTTATCGTAGGTTTCTTAATTGTAAGTATTGGTTTATCATTAGGTGGGACAACAGGATACGCAATTAACCCAGCGCGTGATTTGGGTCCGCGTATCGCACACTTCTTCCTTCCGATTGCAGGAAAAGGCGGTTCAAACTGGAAGTATGCATGGATTCCAGTAGTTGGTCCAATTTTAGGTGGATCACTTGCAGGTTTATTCCATCAAGTTGTATTTGAAGGAAAACAAAATTCAGCACTTATTTATGTGATTATCGCAACTGTGATTGTACTAGCAATCTCTTATATGACAAGTAAAAAAAGCGGAAGCAATACAAATAGTAGAAAAGTAGCATAAGGGGGAAACCGATATGAAAAAATATATTCTTTCATTAGACCAAGGAACAACAAGCTCACGCGCAATTTTATTCAATAAAAAAGGTGAAATTGTTCATTCAGCTCAAAAAGAGTTTACACAACATTTTCCAAAGCCGGGCTGGGTAGAGCATAATGCGCAAGAAATTTGGGGATCTATTTTAGCAGTTATCGCAACTTGCTTAAGCGAAGCAGATGTAAAACCAGAACAAATCGCTGGTATCGGTATTACGAACCAACGTGAAACAACGGTTGTCTGGGATAAAACAACTAGTAAACCAATTTACAACGCAATTGTATGGCAATCTCGCCAAACAGCTGAAATTTGTGATGAGTTAAAAGAAAAAGGTTATAGCGAAATGGTTCGCGAAAAAACAGGTCTTTTAATTGATGCATACTTCTCTGGTACGAAAGTAAAATGGATTTTAGATAACGTTGAAGGTGCAAGAGAGAAAGCAGAAAACGGCGATCTATTATTCGGAACAATTGATTCGTGGCTTGTATGGAAACTATCTGGTGGTAAAGCACACGTAACAGATTATTCAAACGCATCACGTACGTTAATGTTTAATATTCACGACTTACAGTGGGATGATGAGCTTCTAGAAATGTTAACAGTACCAAAGAGCATGCTTCCAGAAGTACGTCCATCATCTGAAATTTATGGAGAAACAATTGATTACCACTTCTTCGGTCAAAATGTACCGATTGCAGGTGTAGCTGGTGACCAACAAGCAGCATTATTTGGACAAGCTTGTTTCGGTGAAGGTATGGCGAAAAATACTTACGGAACTGGTTGCTTCATGTTAATGAACACAGGTGAAAAAGCAGTAGCTTCTGAGCACGGTCTATTAACAACAATTGCATGGGGAATAGATGGTAAAGTAAACTACGCATTAGAAGGAAGTATTTTCGTAGCGGGTTCTGCAATTCAGTGGTTACGTGACGGAATGCGCATGTTTAAAGATGCAAGTGAGAGTGAAGTGTATGCGAGTCGCGTTGAATCAACTGATGGTGTATACGTTGTACCAGCATTCGTTGGACTAGGAACACCTTATTGGGATAGTGAAGTACGCGGCGCTATGTTTGGTGTAACACGCGGTACGACGAAAGAGCACTTCATTCGCGCAACGCTAGAATCTTTAGCTTACCAAACGAAAGATGTATTATGCGCAATGGAAGCAGATTCAGGTATTGAACTGAAAACATTACGCGTTGATGGCGGAGCAGTTAAAAATAACTTCTTAATGAAGTTCCAAAGTGATATTTTAGATGTTCCTGTAGAGCGTCCAGTGATCAACGAAACAACGGCTCTAGGTGCAGCATACTTAGCTGGTCTTGCGGTTGGATATTGGAAAAACCAAGATGAAATTAAAGAACAGTGGCATATGGACAAACGCTTTGAACCAACGATGGAAGCGAAAACAAGCGAAGAGCTATATGCTGGATGGAAAAAAGCAATTGAAGCAACAAAAGCTTTCAAATAATCATAAACAGTGTTATAATGGTGACAAGTTAATAATTCGGTAGGAGATTTGGAGAGACCACAACGCGCTATAGAGGCGAAATCTATAGCGGAGTTTGTGGTCTCTTTTTTCGTTATCAAAGGGAGGAATTACCATGAAATTTTCAAGTAAACAACGTAAAGACGTATTAAACGGAGTAAATAAACAAGAGTTAGATGTGATCGTAATTGGTGGAGGTATTACTGGTTCTGGTATTGCATTAGATGGAGCAACACGCGGGTTATCAACAATTGTGTTTGAAATGCAGGACTTTGCAGCAGGTACATCAAGTCGTTCAACGAAACTTGTACACGGTGGTCTACGTTATTTAAAACAACTTGAAGTGAAAATGGTAGCAGAAGTAGGTAAAGAGCGTGCGATCGTATATGAGAACGGTCCCCATGTAACAACACCAGAGTGGATGTTACTTCCATTCCATACAGGCGGTACGTTTGGATCATTTAGTACATCAATTGGTCTTCGTGTATACGACTTCTTAGCAGGTGTAAAACGAAGCGAGCGCAGAAAAATGTTTAACCGTGAAGAAACGCTGAAGAAAGAGCCTCTTGTAAAACAAGAAGGATTAAAAGGCGGCGGTTACTACGTAGAATATCGTACAGACGATGCGCGTCTTACAATTGAAGTAATGAAAGAAGCAATTGAACGCGGTGCAAAAGCTGTTAACTACGCAAAAGTAGATGGTTTCTTATATAAAGATGGAAAAGTATGTGGTGTACGTGTAATCGATTTACTAGACGGTGAAGTATACGAAGTTTACGGTAAGAAAATTGTAAACGCAGCAGGTCCTTGGGTAGATACACTTCGTGAAAAAGATAACTCGAAAAAAGGAAAAGTACTTCAGTTATCAAAAGGTGTTCACTTAGTAATTGATCAAAAACGTTTCCCATTAGGCCAAGCGATTTACTTCGATACACCAGATAAACGTATGGTATTCGCGATTCCTCGCGGCGGAAAAACTTATGTAGGTACAACAGATACGTTCTACGATAAAGACGCAGCTGTACCACAAATGACAACAGAAGATCGCACATACATCATTAATGCGATTAACTACATGTTCCCAAGCGTAAAAATTACGGAAAAAGACATCGAGTCAAGCTGGGCTGGTGTACGTCCGTTAATTTACGAAGAAGGTAAGAGTGCATCTGAAATTTCTCGTAAAGACGAAATTTGGACTTCTGAATCTGGTTTAATTACAATCGCAGGTGGTAAATTAACAGGATACCGCAAAATGGCTGAAATGGTAGTAGACTACGTAACGAACTTACTACAAAAAGAAGGTCATAGCGCATATCCGAAGAGCGACACGAAACATATGCCAATCTCTGGTGGACATGTAGATGGTTCACACGGATTCCCAGCATTCGTTGCGAAAAAAGCTGGCGAAGGTACGAAATATGGTTTAACAACAGCACAAGCAGAAGAATTCGCGAAATTCTATGGTTCTAACGTTGACGTACTATTTGACTTAGCGAAAAAACATAAAGACGAAGCGAAAGAATACAACATGCCGCTTGACGTTCTAATCCCGCTTGTATACGCAATGGATTACGAAATGACAGCAAAACCAGTTGACTTCTTCGTACGCCGCAGAGGCGCTGTATTCTTCAACATCCACTGGGTATATGAGTGGAAAGAAGCAGTAATCAACTACATGGCTGCGAAACTAGGCTGGAGCAAAGAAGAACAAATGAAATACACAGCAGAACTAGAAAAAGCACTAACAGACGCTGTTATTCCTGTAGATCAACAAGAACAGGCAGCTGCGTTAGCGTAAAATAGAAAACCACCTGAAGGGGAGCCTTTAGGTGGTTCTTTTTTTATGGAATATTCTTCTAACTATAAGAAAGCTCGTAAGTGGTATGTTATGACCTTTCTTGTTTGGGAGATATTACATTTACTAACTTTGTCTGATGTTTTTGATGTGTGGCGGATTGCTATAAATATGCTCGGTGCGTCGGTAGGATATCTTTTATTTATAAGCATGATACAAATAGATAATAAATTTAGGATAATGCGCAAGAAGATATTTGAAAATTAGCTTGCTATTCTGTAGTTTAAATTATACAAATTTAGTTTGATGGTAATAGAGTATTGCTGAAAACATAGGTGCTATATAGTGAGAGGATTTTTTATATTCGTAATAGGTGTTGTTCCTTGTTTACTCATACTGTTATGAAGCGGGTACATAATCCGTCTTTATTGGTGCTATAAATGATGAGAGCGGCACAGCTGAACTTGAAAAAGTCTAGCTGCGTTAGCGTAAAATAGAGAACCACCTGAAGGGGAGCCTTTAGGTGGTTTTTCTCTTGACTAAAAATAAATAAAATGTGTTACAATGATGATAGAGTATGTAGTGTGAATTTTGCATAAAATAAAAAAGACAGAAGCCTGAGAAACTTCTGCCTTGTGTAACCTAACTTGCTATTGTGGTGGTAGTAGGTGCGGTTATAAGACAATTACATTAACGTTTTAGCCGAGAACCGCCCTTACCTTTTCCACGAAGCAGGGTGGTTCTCGCTTTTTTGTATACAGAAATTAGCCACGGACCGACGTATCTTCTACCGATGACAACGCCAGCTCCGGTTAGGATACCATACACTAATTTAATTATAAACATCGCGATTATATTATCACCTCCCCCCTTTTTTCAAAATGGAAGAGATGATTGCCACACCTACTAGTTATAGCTTATTAAGTTACATTTTAATTGTATTATGTTTTAAAATAGGGAACAAGATATATGGATGAAAATTCCTGTTTTTAAGCAGAGCATTAGTGTCAGGGGACAAGAAGTAAATAAATATTCATAAAAAAACGGTATGGACATTACCATCCGTATTTTTTTATGTATTTATAAAACTTTTTCATACAGTGCGTCGTCTAATATATGGGAAGGAGGAAATGATGTGGATGAATTAACGGTAGAAGCGTTTGAAATAGAAGATAAGGAACTCCTTATCGATGAAATTATGAACAAGTATGGACAAGAAGTCCTGCAGCTTGTGTATTCATATGTAAACAATAAAGAGATTGCTGAGGATGTAACGCAAGATATATTTGTGAAATGCTATAAATCTCTGCATACATACAAAGGGAAGTCGAATGTGAAAACGTGGTTATGGAGAATTGCGATTAATCAATGTAAGGACTATATAAAAAGTTGGTATAACAACAAGGTGATCGTGACAGAGGATGAAGCTGCTTATATGGGGGTTCAAAATGGTAGTGTCGAACAAACTGTCATTCAAAATGCGGAGGACCGTGAACTGGCTTCTGCAGTAATGAATTTACCGATAAAATATCGAGAAGTCATTTATCTATTTTATTATGAAGAGTTATCAATTAAAGAGATTGCTATTGTAATAGACGTGAAAGAAAACACGATAAAAACGAGACTGAAAAAAGCGAAGGAGCTTTTGAAGAAAGGATTGGAGGAATAATCAAATGGAAGATCAATTAAAAGGCCTGCGAAAATCAATGGAGAATACAACGTTTAAACATTTGAGTTTTTCTGATCAGCACCAGAAGCAGGTGCGCGAAAAAATTAAGCAATCGTCCGAAAAGGAAGAAGATATCCTTTTAGCAGTGTTACAACTTCTTATGAATGAAAAAACGGGTTATGAATTGATGCAGTTGCTAAGAGGGAGAGGGATTCAAAAATTCGAAGGTGGTGAAGGGTCTCTATACACTTTATTACATCATCTAGAACAAAATCGCTTTATCCAATCTAGCTGGGATCACGCGGGAGCTAAATATTATCAATTAAATGATAAAGGAAATAAAATGCTGCGAAAGGCAGAGAAGAATGCTACGAAGGCACGATTTATATTAAAAGGATTAGTACAGGAGTGAGAAAAAATTGAGCAAAAAAGGGGAGCGTTTTTTAAAAGAAGTTACGAACCATATTAAATCAAAAGAAGCAAAGGACTTGGTGGCAACAGAACTAGACTTTCACTTGAAACAGACGAAGAATATGTGGATAGAGAAAGGCTTAAGTGAGGAAGTTGCTGAAGATAAGGCTGTTGAACAAATGGGAAGTCCAATTAAGCTTGGCCAGGAACTTAATAAACTACATAAGCCAAAGGTTGATTGGTTCTTAATTGGTTTATTAGTGGCTGCGATGGGGCTAGGATTTTTGCCAGTTATAGCTTTTGGATATACGAATGATGTAATAATGAATAAGGTGATATTTGTTATTCTCGGTGTTGTAACAGCTTTTGGGATGATGCTGATTGATTATCGGAAATTAGAGAGAATGGGAGGGTTGTTTTACACAATCGGGGTACTCATTCTGTTAATGCTATACTGTTTTCCGAACGCTTCGTTGACTGGAGAACCGTTAATAAAAATCGGTCCTATTGAAATTGATTGTTTAATAGCAGTACCGTTCTTTTTTCTAGCGTGGGCGTCTTTTTTCAATAATAGTAGGTTAAAGGTTATGCATCTTGTGGTTTTATATTTATTTTCTTTGTATTTATTTTTGATTGTATCAACCCTTTCGTCAATTTTTGTTTATATGACAATGGTATTCGTTATGCTTTGGTGGAGTAAGTTAGGAAAGAAAACGGCGTTGATTATTACGATTGTACCCATTTGTTTATTTATTATCAGGGCATCGGTATCCTGGTCTTCAGGATATCACTTAGATAGAATTTTAGGGTATTTAAATCCGGAGAGTGATGCAGGTGGTGCAGGATTTATGTATATACGATTAAAAGAGGTAATGTCATCAGCAGGTTGGTTTGGTACATATGGAGATATGAAATTCATCCCTGCTCCGGATACTGATTTTGTATTTGCAAGTTTGACTTACTATTATGGGTATTGGCTTGCATTAATTCTTGTCTTCGTTCTTTCTCTTTTTGTAGCAAGATTAATAGTCATCTCTTATAAAATAAATGATCGGTACGGTAAATTGCTACTCGTTGGTGGATTGACTCTTTTTGTATTCCAGTTCATTTATAATGTTGGAATGATACTAGGATTATTGCCGCTTGCTGCTATATCCTTACCTTTTATTAGTTACGGATTAACGCCGACTGTATTTCATGCGCTTATAATGGGGATCGTGCTGAGTGTGTATAGGCGTAAGGATATTTCAATTAGAATGAGAAAAACACCTTGAATCATCAAGGTGTTTTCGTTATAAGCTCAAAACTCTCCGAATCAGCCCCAAGCACAAAAGGACTAACCTCGCCAACGCTATAAAGTTGTAATTCATGCATTGCGCGCGTACAAGCAGTGTAGAATAATCTACGAACACTCTCGTCACTATATACATCTTTAGAAGCATCGTAAATAATAACAGCATCAAATTCGATACCTTTCGCTAAGTAAGCAGGGATCACGACAATGCCTTGCTCATACTCGGCTGAGTTACTTTTCACAAGTTTAATATTTTCGATATGACGAAGTGCTTCGTAGGCAGCGGCGCTTTCAGCTGCAGATTTACATATAATTGCGATCGTATTATGCTGCTCTTTTTGTAGTGCAGCAACTTTGGCAGTAATATGCTCGTGCAGCTGGCTGTCATTCGATACTTTCGTCACTGTAGGTTTCTCGCCGTCACGTTCAAAGGCGTGAATGTTCTTTCCTTCCGGTACGAGAGCACGTGTAAATTCAATAATTGGTTTTGTTGAGCGATAGCTACGAGTTAAGTTGATGCCGTTCGTTTCGTCTGGTCCGTATAAGCTAGTAAGTGTGTTGAAATTCACTGCTTCACTCGCATGAGCAAATATCGCTTGGTTAAAGTCTCCGAGTACAGTCATTCTTGCAGCAGGGAAGAGACGTTTTAAAAACTCGAACTGAAACGGCGAATAATCTTGCGCTTCGTCTACGAGTACGTGTTTAATCGACCTGTTCGTTTGGAAGCCTTCAATTAATTCTTTTAAAAGTAAGAATGGAGTCGCATCCTCGTAATATAGTTTTCCTTCATCAAGCATGTTTACTGTTAAGGAGCAAATGTCATCCCACTCTTTCGGTTTTTTCTCAGTAACCCATGATGCATCTGTGAAAAGTTGTTTATATATGCCTGTGAAATTGATAAAGCGTAATGTTTGAACGCCTTTACGCAGTGGCTTCAATTTTTTACGGACAATCATACGTCCAAGTACTCTCGTTTCTTTTTCAAAATCATTAAAGGAGTTGTCGTCAAACTCGCCTTTTTTCTGTAAATATTTATAAGCTTTTTGGTATTCATCTTTACTAAGTAATTCAATTTCTTCTTCTACCCAAGGCTTTTTCAGTTCTGCTTTTTCAAGTGCATCTATTTGCTTGTTTAGCCAATCTGTTAACTTCTCAATTCGACTATGGAAGCGGAGGGAGGAGTCGGTATTGTAAAATTGTTCTGTAATTTCTTTAGCAGAAACAATTAACTTTCCTCTAAATTTCATTCCTCTAAATAGCATGCCTGAAGATTCAAGAGATTGTCTGTACGCTCGAATCATCTCGAAAAATTGAGTAGATGCCTTAAATCGAATGCTCGCATTTCTCGTTTTATAGGTAGGATTATTCGTTTCAGTTAACATATATTCTAATTGTTCATAAGGATCTTCAACGTCAAATGACTTACTTAGTCTATGGTTTAAATATTCTTGGAAAGTCACTTGCTGCATATTTTCTTCGCCGAGTTCAGGTAGTACGTTAGAAACGTAGCTGTTGAACATAGAGTTAGGGGAGAAGAGAATAATTTGATCTGCTTTTAACCATTCGCGATATTTATATAGTAAGTAGGCGATTCGTTGCAGGGCAGCTGACGTTTTACCACTACCAGCAGCTCCTTGCACGATAAGGAGTCGGCCTTCATCGTGACGAATAATTTCATTTTGCTCGCGCTGAATCGTAGCAACGATGCTTTGCATATGTTTGTTCGTGCCTTTTCCAAGCGCTTGTTGCAAGATTTCATCACCAATTGTAAGGCTCGTATCGAACATAGAATCAATCTCGCCATTTTGAATAATGTATTGTAATTTTTTCTCCACATTACCGTGGATTACGCCGCCTGGTGTACTGTATTCAGCAGGTCCTGGTGGATAATCATAGTACACACTCGAAATAGGTGCGCGCCAGTCATATATAAGGAAGTTTTCTCCGCTTGCATCAGTAAGTGTAGCGACGCCGATATAAATTTGATCCGCGGCAGATTCTCCTTCTTCTTTGAAATCAATTCGTCCGAAATAAGGTGCTTTATGCATACGTCTTAATGCGGCAAGTCGATTAAAGGTGTGCTTATGGGTAATTTGTGTGACAGCTAGTGACTGAGCTTGTTGTCTTAAGTTGATAACTGTTTCAAGATAATCATCGAAAGTATCAGTATTCACTTTCACATCATCCCAAAAGTGTTTACGAATATTGATTACTTCTGCTCGGCGTCTGCCAGTTTCGTTTTCCAGTTTATCGATTTGCTCCGTAATTGTTTCAATTACGGTATCCAATCTTTTTTGCTCTAGATCAAGTTTTTTGTTCATACGGTAAGCACTCCTTTAAAAGTGAAAAATAGAGGTTGACTGAAGATGTGTTTTGGTGTAAAATTAAGATACGGATAAATACGTTCCTTTTGTTTTATAAAACGTGTTTCTGTTCTAATTTAACATAGTTTTTTCATTTAATCAATGATAATAAGATAAACCTTGGTTCTACGTGGCGTGGATCAAGGTTTTTTTGTGTTTGAAGAGGAGTCACGCTTGTTGTCGTTTTTTGTCGGTAAGTCGATATATTTCGAAAATCGCTGATATAATTGGAGTTGCGCTGATATATTTTGAAAATCGCCGATATAATTTCATTTACCGAATCTAGATTAACTACTGGGAGAAGAGGAGATAAAAAAAGCTCGGGCCGAAGCCCAAGCTTTTTTTATTTCATTATTTCTTTTCGTCTTTCTTAGCGTCAGCTTTTTTCTCTTCGAAAAGATCTTTTAAATCTTTATCGTCAACTTTTACGTCAGCTTTTTTGATTTCTTTCATCATAAGATCGTTCATAAATTGAGCATCTTGTGTTTTTTCTTGAACTAGTGATTTTTTAATATCAGCTTTTGCTTTATCGAAATTTGCATCTGCGTGATTATCAGTTACTTTGATGATATGGTAACCGAATTGTGTTTTTACAGGTTCGCTTACTTCACCTTTTTTCAACTTTTGAGCTGCTTCTTCAAATTCTTTTACCATTTTCCCTGGTCCGAAGAATCCTAAGTCGCCACCTTTTTCTTTTGAGCCTGTATCTTCAGAGTATTGTTTTGCTAATTCTTCGAAAGATTTACCTTGAGCAAGTTCATCTTTTACCTTTTTAGCAGTTTCTTCATCTTTTACAAGGATATGACTTGCTTTAATTTCTTTTTTATAATCCTCGAATTTTGCTTTTACATCTTTATCAGTAATCGATTGTTCAACCGCTTTTTCTTGAGCTAATTGAGCACGCACACTATTTTTAATAGTTTCTTCTTTAATACCTTGTTGTTTCATTAGTGTATCGAATTGATCACCGTATTGTTTTTTCATTTCATCGAACTTTTTGTCTACATCTTTGTCTTCAACTTTGTAGTTTTTAATAAGTACTTTTTCCATAACCATGTTGTTTAGTACTTGTTTACCAGCTTGTGTCTTCATTTGATCGTAGAATTCTTCTTTTGTAATGTCACCAGCTTTAGATGTAACAATTTTGTCTGATGATGATGTTCCACATGCTGATAATGCGATTACACTTGTTGCGGCTAAGGCAAGCATAGCTTTCTTCATTCAATAAACACTCCTACTATTATGTATTTTTAATTTATCCTACACCGATGAATTTTAGTTCATAAGAGCCCGATTAAGTCTCACTGATACTTTTGCTTTTTTATATTGGTAAAGCGCGCTTAACAGGGCTTACCGTGGCTGAGGATAAAGTTTTGATGAATGTTTTGTTCTATAGTATAAGCAATATGTACAAAATTTAATATATCATATTTCGAACCGTTTTCATATTGATAAAGAAAAATTAACCAGCACGTGTCAGATTTTGAAAGTGTGCCATATTGGGCGTATGCCGCATATACAGAATAGAGGAGGGGATGGGGATGAATTCTCAACTTATTTTATTACTTGTACTGTTTATTTTATTGGTTATTGTAGGTATAATTTGCTTATAGAGGAAAAAAGTGAGGAAGGGGCTTTCCTTCCTCACTTTCCATGAAATATAATTTCTATATAACTAGAAATTAATAAAATTGTTATACATACATTAATAACCCGAAAGACACCGGGCTGGCGGCTCGCAGCTATTTGTTTTCGTTCACACAGTGTATGTGTCATGAAATTCGTGTAAAATATAACAAGAAGTGCGAATGCGACAAAAACAACTGTTATAAGTGTCATGAGGCGAGACCTCCTTTTGGCTAAAATACATATACATATATTGTATCACACGATATTTTGTTCGTGTTACAAAATTCAGAAATAGAAGACTTTGTGTTAGAAAGTGAGGGAGAAAATGGACGTTGTTAGAAGATTAGAACAAGCTGAATACTATGTAGACCTATTATTTAAAATGATTGATGAAGAGAAGTGTCCATTTTATTCTTTGATCATAAAGAAAAAAGCTCGTAAAAAAGATATTGAACGTATACTAAATCTTTGTGAAAAACTGAACGAGCAATATGTAGTGGAGAAAGCAGAAGGGCTTCTTTTGTTCGATGCGCTGTTAGATCAATTTGAAAAAGCGCTTCCACATCAGCTCGAAGTACACGAAACTGCGGAAGCGCTAGCAAAACAAGGTTTATTTAAGCCGCTTATGAATGAATTCTTAAGCATGATTGCGAAAAAATAAATAGATTATTTCTTAACTAACTTTTGATCGGATTCTGTAAAGTTCTCTTCAATATCTTCTAATGATTTCTCAAAAATATCGATAAAGTCTTGTCCGTAAATGTTACGCAGGATTGCAATCAGTTCGATATTTTCTGGGAACTTCCCATAAAAATTACGAAGTGCAAGAGCCCCATTAAACACTGAATTATTTTCAGGATCATACTCTTCCATTAAGCGAAGTAGTAATTCTTCCCCTTTGTCTGTAATTTCAATGTACGTATTTCGTTTATCATCTTCCTTTTTTGAGAATACAAGATAGCCGCGTTCTTCCAGCTTTTTCGAGAAGTTAAACGCTGTTGATACGTGCATAACTCCAAACTTAGCAATCTCAGAAATAGAAGCCCCTTTTAAATGATAAGCGATTGTTAAAATATGATGTTCATTAATATTTAAATCGTAAGGTTTAATCCACTGCTGCCAATCTTTCTCTACACATTTCCATAACGCTTTCGATAATTGAGCAATGCGTTGGCTGAAAATCATCGCTTCTTTTACCGAGTAATCTTTTTCTCCACTTTTCATTTACTCACCCACTTTAACATTCTTTTTTCATTACTATCTATTATGCCAGTAAAATAAAAATTAATAAAGTCTTTTTGTGAGAATTGTGAAAATTTTTCGGAAAAATGACATTCTATACAAATCATGCATAACTATGGAAGCGTTTTATGAGTCGTGAATACATACGTTGTCCTTACATGTTAAGTGATAACATATATTGTAAATGCATAAAAACACGGCATATCTATATGATATGCCGTGTCAAGGTCAATTTATATAAAAAATATTTGTTATATGCAAAAAACTAAGCAGGAATTTGTTTACGCTTTTTCTGGAACAGCTTCTTGTAGTTTCTCAATTGACTTTTGGATGTCCAAAATTTCTTTCTCAATATGGCGCTTGTTTTGAGAAATATCTTGCTTCCAGTTAGAAAGCGTGTCTTGCATGTCATCTTTTAATTCTTGAAACACTTCTTTACCTTCTGAAGCAGTTGCAACAATTTGACGCTTTAATAATTTCGTATCAGCTGTAATATCAGCTAAAGTCTTTTTAATATCATTTCCTTTTTCTTTTAACTTGCCGCGCATGTCTTTACCAGAAGAAGGAGTTGAGAAAAGAACAGCTAGTCCAGCAACTGCTCCGCCACAAATAACACCTGTAATAAAGGATTTAGCTTTTGACATAAAAGGAGACCTCCTTATTTTTTGTTCGTATTCATGATGGGAAAAATATGCATATCTTTCTTATATGTGCTATGCACAAACAATCATCCCTGAGCATTTTAAGTAAAGAAACAAGCCATGCGGAATTTGATGACTTCAGGGAAGTGGCTTGTTATGTATTACGCCTTCTTATAGTGTCATTATTTCACACTATTTGCAATTGTACTTGCGATGTTTTGTAAATTTTCCATAGTGTATTCATTTTGATGTGATTTCCAAACAGCACCGAAACCATCTTTTTCACCGTAGCGTGGAATTAAATGAAGGTGGAAGTGGAACACAGTTTGTCCAGCTTTTTCACCGTTATTGTTAAGTAGGTTAAAGCCAACTGGATTAAACTCTGCTTTAATCGCATTTGCGATTTTTGGAACGACAGAAAAAATGTGTGATGCGATTTCTGGCGTTAACGCAAAAATGTCTTGTTTGTGAACTTTCGGAATAACAAGAGTATGTCCTTTTGTTACTTGACTAATATCTAAAAATGCAAGCACATGTTCATCTTCGTATACTTTTGAGCAAGGGATTTGCCCGTCAATGATTTTACAAAAAATACAATTGTCTGCTGTATGATTCATTGATCTCATCCTTTCAAATATCCTTAGCCGTATTTTACCATAATTACATAAGAGAACAAACACGAAAAACAGGAAGCTGACTCAGCTTCCTGTTTTCTGAAGAGGGATTGAAAAAGCATTATCGTAATTTACGTTTCGCAGACACCTCATTTATTTAAGAAATGCACGGTAAATCGGCTAAAGTTTCTGCCGTAGACACCCCATTTTCAAGTGAAATGAATTGCAATCTTTTTTAAAATGAAATTGTTTATTTTTTAAAACAGTATATGCTCTTTCAGAGACACCCCGTTTCGAAAATGAAACAAATGATCTGGTTATGTGTAAATTTCATTGTCCAACTTGGACACCCCATTTCATGATGACTTCACTATGTTGTTGTACTCATCAATTGGTGGTTGCTTTTTCAATGTGTTCCTTCTTCAATAATTATGATGTCCGCTTTCGGAAAAATATATGCTAATAAATTTAAAAATTTTTTTTGAGTACATGGATACTATGTAGTACAGCATAATTTTTGGTAAGATGAATATAGAATGAATACTAATGAAGAAAGTGGTGTCGTATGAGCGAGTTATTGCGTGTAGAAAATGTTACAGGAGGATATACGAAACGACCTGTATTAAAAGACGTTTCGTTCTCTGTTAATAAAGGCGAACTTGTCGGCTTAATCGGTTTAAATGGAGCTGGTAAAAGTACGACGATTAAACATATTATCGGTTTAATGGAACCGAAAAAAGGAACTGTCACAATTAATGGGAAAACAATTCGTGATGATATGACAGCGTACCGTTCTAGCTTTTCATTTATTCCGGAAACGCCAGTATTATATGATGAATTAACGTTAGAAGAGCATTTGAAATTAACAGCTATGGCGTATGGCGTTGATGAAAAACAATATGAAGAACGTGTAGGACAACTACTACAAGAGTTTCGTATGAAAAATCGTTTAAAATGGTTTCCATCTCATTTCTCAAAAGGAATGAAACAAAAAGTAATGATTATGAGCGCATTTTTAGTGGAGCCATCTCTTTACATAGTAGATGAACCTTTCGTTGGATTAGATCCGTTAGCGATTCAATCCCTTCTTCAAATGATGGACCAAATGAAAAAGAGTGGTGCCGGTATTTTAATGAGCACACATATTTTAGCGACGGCAGAGCGTTATTGTGATTCGTTCATTATTTTGCATCAAGGTGAAGTAAGAGCGAAGGGAACGCTATCTGAACTGCAATCACAGTTTAATATGCCAGGTGCAACGTTAGATGATATTTACATCGCGCTAACAAAGGAAGAAGATTATGAATAGCACAGCGTTATGGAAAGAACGATTTCGTCACTTTCTAAAAGAAGTTCGTACATATAGTAAATACGTATTTAATGATCATTTGAAATTTATTTTCGTGTTCATCATTGGTGCGGGAGCGTATTATTACCAGCAATGGTTACAAACGTTAACACCTTCGTTTCCGGCGGCGCTCGTAATGGCAGTATTAATTGGACTCGTGTTAACGGCTGGATCCATTCAAACATTATTAAAAGAAGCGGATCTCGTTTACTTACTGCCAGTTGAAGAAAAGTTAAAACCTTACTTCACAAAGGCATTTCTTTTTACATTTATGATTCAGTTATACATAATCGCAATCGTAGCAGCTGCGCTTGCTCCGTTATACTTCCAACAAATGAAGCAAACAGGAGCTGGCTACATATGGATCGTACTTGCATTTGTCATTGTAAAAGCGTGGAATTTATTTGTAGTGTGGGAAAAGTCATTTTTAACAGATCAAAATATACAAAGAGCGGATTGGTTCATTCGTTTTATCCTAAACGGTTTATTTGTATATTTCCTTGTAGAACGTACTTCAGTTCTTTTCATTGGTGGAATCGTCCTTCTCATGGTGTTATACCTTGCTATCATGCATCAAATGGTAAAGGGAAAGCCACTAAACTGGGAGTATTTAATTTCTGAAGAAGGTAAGAAGATGATGCTGCTGTACCGCATCGCGAACATGTTCGTTGATGTACCAGCATTAAAAGAAAGAGTAGCACGGAGAAAATGGCTCGATTTCATTCTTTCGATGATTGGTGAAAAGCGTACCTATTTATACTTATATACGAGAACATTTTTACGATCTGGTAACTATTTCGGTTTATATGTGCGTTTGCTCGCTCTTGGAGGAGTTATTCTTTACTTCATTCCATTTTTATACGGGCGATTTATCGTAAGTTTTATTTTCCTATACTTAATCGGTTATCAGCTCTTAACTTTATGGAAACATCACCGCATGAAGATTTGGCTTGATTTGTATCCGGTAGGGGGAGAAGAGAAGAAGAAAGATTTTCTTACTTTATTAAACGCGATTCTAATCATAGGGAGCGTAATCTTTACAGTTATATTTGCACTAGCAACGAAAGATTTCATGATGACAGGAATTTTACTTATCGTAAGCATATTATTTAGTATCGGTTTCGTTTACCAATACGGGGCGAAGCGCATTGAGCGTTTAAATTGAAGGGAATGAACCTATGATTACATATGAAGAAAAGGTTATAAAAGAACTGGAGCAGTGGAAAGCTACATTTATGAAAGATTCTTCTATGATGACACGGTTCTCAAAGAAAGTGCAGACGAAGGTGCAACAGCTCATTCCGGCGAAAGTACAAAAGGTACTAACAGAGACGATTCGTATGATGGTGCAAACGATCAGCGCCGGGTCAAACTTTATAAAGCCGAAGCTAAAAGAGACGACATGGTCACTGCAAAGACGTGACGACGAAGTTCGTAAAAAAATGGATGAGTACAAAAAAATAGCAGCGGCAGAAGGGGCTGGGACGGGGGCTGGCGGTATTCTCCTCGGTCTTGCTGACTTTCCGCTTCTACTTACAATTAAAATTAAATTTTTATTCGATGCAGCAACGTTGTACGGATTTGATACGAGTAAACAAGAAGAGCGTCTTTTTATCCTTCATGTTTTTCAGCTTGCCTTTTCAAGTGACGATCACCGAAAAGAAATATGGAAAGCAATCGAAACGTGGGATACAGAAGAAGAAAATCATATGGACTGGGAAAAGTTCCAAACAGAGTACCGAGACTATATCGATTTAGCCAAAATGCTGCAGCTCGTACCAATAATCGGTGCCCCGGTAGGCGCATATGCGAACTATCAACTACTGCAAAGACTCGGAGAAGTGACGATGAATTGTTATCGTATGCGATTGCTGAATAGGGATTAAAAAGAAGGCGTCCTACATGTGTAACGTAGGACGCCTTTTCTTAGAAGCCAAGTCCGATATAGCTAACTCCAACTATAATCAATACGATAAAAAGTACAATGATTAATGAAAATCCGCTCTTACCAGCTTGTCCTGCTTCACCGCCGCCATTACCACCACTACCGCCATTACCACCAAGTCCCATATGATATCCTCCTTATTGTTATATGTTGCTTTTACTTTATAACTTTCTGTATTTTCTGATAAACACCTTCTGTAGTGCTAACTAAATTGAAAATCATTTCGTTTTGTTTTATAATTTACTTACCGATCGGTAAGTAAAAATAAGTGAGGTACAGTATGACGAAGAATTTACAAACATCGCAAAACATTGTAGAGGCTTCATTTAAACTTATGGCAGAACACGGCATTGAGAAGATGAGTCTTTCCATGATTGCGAAAGAGGTAGGTATTTCAAAACCGGCTATTTATTATCATTTTTCTTCTAAAGAAGCTTTAATCGATTTTTTATTTGAAGAAATTTTCTCTGGATATCATTTCGTGAGTTATTTCGATAAAGAGCAATATACGAAAGAAAACTTTGCAGAAAAGTTAATTGCTGATGGTTTACATATGCTCTCTGAATATGAAGGGCAAGAAGGGATATTACGCGTTATCAATGAATTTATCGTAACTGCATCGCGAAATGAAAAGTATCAGAAACGCTTATTTGAAATACAAGAAGATTTCTTAAATGGTTTCCACGATTTATTGAAGAAAGGCGTAGAACTTGACGTAGTGTCACAACATGAAACGGAAGAAAATGCTCATACGCTAGCACTCGTGATTGATAATATGAGCAACTATATGCTCATGGGATTCCAGTTAAAGTATAAAGAAATTTGGATTCGAAATGTGAAAAACGTCATGAAGGAGGAGTAAAGATGAAAATGCAAAAAAACTGGTGGCTCGGTTTTCTTGGATTTATTGGGGTTTATAAAATACCAGGTATGATTGAAGCTTTTCAAGCGGATGGAAATTGGATGAAGTTAATCGGTTTCATTTGGCTACTTTGGTTCGGATATTTTATTCCTGAGAAGAAAGAAGATTGAATTTCAATTTTCTGTAAAGTTACGTAAAATATAGATTGAGAGTATTCATATATTAGATTACTAGATTTGGAGTGGTTACATGGATCCATTGAAAAATGAAATTCACCCTGACATGGTCAAGGTGTGGAAAGCGCGTTCTTTAATTGAGCTAGGAATTAGTATTATAGTCATTTTGGCATATCTTTTCTTTATGATTAAGTTTAATTGGTGGGCTTGGATTTTCTATGTGCTCATCGGATTAACAATTGTATATACACCGTTTGATTACTTTACGTTTCCGAAACTACGTCAACGTTATTACAGCTACCAACTAAATGAAGAAGAACTTGAAATTCAGCATGGTCTTTTCGTCGTAAAGCGCGTATTAGTACCGATGATTCGTGTACAGCACGTAACGATTGAACAAGGGCCAATTATGAGAAAATACGGATTAGCAGAATTACACATTTCAACAGCAGCAACTTCTCATAGCATCCCAGGTTTAACGATGTATGAAGCTGAAATGTTGAAAACGAAAATCGCAGAATTAGCGAAAGTGAGTGATGAGGATGTATAAGAGGCAGCATCCAATCACGATGTTATTAGAATTAAAAATAACAGATTTTATACCATTTATTATTTTTCTTTTTAGCTTAAAGGGAAAGTTTCCATTTTGGTATTTAGTTCCTATTGGTTTTGCGGTAATCACAATTGTTTCAGCTATCGTAGGTTGGTATTACAAAGTATACTGGGTCGAAAATAACGTATTACATGTGAAGCAAGGTCTCTTCGTAAAGAAGGAGAGCTACTTAAATAAAGAACGTGTTCAAACAATTAATACAAGTTCTAACGTACTATACCAAATGCTCGGTTTGAAAAAAATTCAGATTGAAACAGCTGGCGGGGGCGATGAAGCAGAAGTTAGCTTAGCTGGAATTACGGTAGAAGAGGCGACGGAGCTTATTACTTTGCTAAATGAGCCAACTCCAGAAGTGAAAGCAGAAAAAACGTTAGACGAAGCAGCAGAAAATACAGTAGAAAAAGCAATTGTTACAGAGGAAAAACAAACGACAGAGTACAAGTTAACGTGGAAAGAGATTTTAATAGCGTCTGTTACATCTGGTCAATTTGGAGTATTGTTCTCTTTAATCTTTTTCGTTTATCACCAAGTAGATGAGTATATTCCGAAATGGATAAAAAATAGTGTGACGTCATATGTAATGGACCACGATATATATGGCTGGATTTACATGGTAGCTATTCTACTTGTCGTTTCTTGGATGATATCTACAATTGGCTACGCGTTAAAACACGGTAACTTCACAGTAAATCGAAAAAATGATGAAGTCCGTATTTCGCAAGGGTTACTGGAGAGAAAAGAACTCGTACTAAAATTGCACCGCATTCAAGGGATTACGATAAAAGAAGGCATTTTACGCCAACCGTTCGGTTATTGTGCTGTGCAAGTAGAAGTCATTCAAAGTGAAGGGAAAGAAGAAAAAGTTACACTGCATCCTATCATTCGAAAAAATCGAGTGCAACAATTACTCGCGCATTTACAATTACCATACGAACTGAATGCAAATATTACTTCGTTACCAAAAGCAGCATTGCGCCGCTATCTCATTGATAGTTTCATCTTTTTCGCTATGCTCGCAATCCCGCTTACTGGAATAAGCGTATACTTTGAAAAGTATTACATCATGTGGGCATTACTACCGCTCGCAATCCTTATCTTTACACTTGGCTACGCAACATTTAAAACAAATGGCTACAGTGTTAACGGAGAACAAATTACACTTGTCTATCGTAGCGTCGGAAAATATACAGGACTTATTAGAAGAAGACACGTCCAATCAATGGAGAAGACACAATCATATTTCCAGCGCCGTGCGGATTTATGTACGTATAAGTTTTCGAGTGCATCATCTAGTTATAAAATAGAGCATACGAGAGTAGAAGATGCGGAGAGAATGCAGGATTGGTATAAGAAGAAAATAAATGAGATGTAACTTGAGAAAGCTTGCCTATTATGAAAGGCAGGCTTTTTTGTTATAGGGAAAAGAGTCGTTTAATCCATATATTAGTACAACTACAGCACACATGTATCAATACGTATGAAAAAAGGTAATATGCTTCTGTTTTAGGAAAATATGTGGGATTTTTGATATAAATGGTATAATAAAATGGAAATAGTATTAGGAGGTTATATATGATAAGTCAGTTGAAAAGAGAAGCACTTGATGCATTAAAAGGAAGATGGGGACTAGCGGTAGGGGCAACCTTATTAATTGGAATCCTTATTGGAGCTGTTGAAATGCTAACAACAGGTATTTTCTCGATATTTTGGGGTTGGGAAGAAGCAAGTGATTCACTTACAGTAAGTATTATAGTAATGCTTGTTATTGGTCCATTAACAATAGGTGCCTATTATCTTGTTTTAAATACAATTCGTGGGACTGATGCTCGCATTGGTCATATATTTAGATGGTTTAGCGATGGAAGTAAGTTGATGAAGTCGTTTTTAACATATTTACTAATGTATGTATACTTGACTCTATGGACATTACTTCTTATTATTCCAGGTATTATTAAA
>NZ_JBEUTW010000046.1:0-3832 GCF_040492675.1 Bacillus sp. AP50 | reverse complement strand
ATACTAATGTTAAGGGAAGGGATTTATTATGGATTGTTCAAATGAAAATAATATAAATTACCCATTTTTAAATAAATATTCTTGTCCAGTTGAAGCTATGGTTGAGGTGATTGGTGGAAAATGGAAAGGTGTTATTTTGTATCATTTATTAGATGGGAAAAAGAGGTTTAATGAATTAAAAAGATTAAAACCTAATATCACACAAAGAATGTTAACACTGCAGCTTAGAGAACTTGAAGCAGATGGCATCATACATCGTGAAGTATACCGTGAAGTGCCACCTAAAGTAGAATATTCGTTAACCGAGCTTGGTGAATCACTTCGTCCAATGATTCTATTAATGATGGAATGGGCAACTCATAATATGGAGAAAGTTTTGGAGAGTAGGAATGCACAAAATAAAAGTTAATAGATGAAAGTGGTATAGTAGAGAAGGATATGAATTTTTCTTAAATTGGTAGTGAAATTAGAAAACCATATATTATTAAAATAGGTAATTGGATGTTAAAGCTTTGTAAGATTAAATTGAGTATAATTATTTTATGTAAACTAATTGCCCGGTTATCTATCAAATGAAAAATCTATGTATCGTTGATATAGTGTAAATTATGATAGATATATTCGGAAAATCGTTAATATAATTTCACTTATGAAGGTGTTGTTCATTAAGGGAAAAGGGCTGTCATGCGCGGACAGCCCTTTTTTGTTTACCTGATTTACATTTTGAGAATACTTCACAGTCATAACGTAGTAGGCGTAGTAAAATATTTATTCAATGTATTATTTTTCAAAGAAGTAAGCGGAACCTTCATCTCACTACCTTCCTTCATATTCCGCAACACAACAGTGTTTGTACTAAGTTCGTCTTCCCCAATAATAAGCACATAAGGGATATTCTCTTTATTGGCATAATTAAGGGCACGTTTTAATTTGCGTCCTGCTAGTTCGAGTTCGATTTTTAAGGAAGTGGTAGAACGTAATTGCTGGGCAATTTGTAAGCATTGTAATTCTGTCCCGAGCGGGATGATAAATAGATCCGCTGTAGATGAGATTGTTTCTTTCTGCGATAGTGCTGCATAAATAACGTCTAAACCGAATGAAATACCGACTGTTGGATAGTTCATACTATCACCACGGAATGCTCCGATAATGTTATCGTAACGGCCGCCGCTACCTATGCTAGATGTAATTGAGCCATCTTTTAGGAAGATTTCATATACAGTACCTGTGTACATTGTCAGTCCTCTTGCTAAAAACGGATTGAATATCGTATTTTCATTTATTCCGAGAGCGATTAAATATTGCTGTAATTGTTGCAATTCGTTTACGCCATCGGCAACGAGTTGGTTATTGAAAGCTTCTTTAAAGTCAACAATTGTAAGCTTTAGACAAGATAATACAGTATTACATATTGTATCAGCCATTTCTTCAGAAATTCCGCGCTCTAATACATCTTTTCGTACACCATCAATCCCAATCTTTTCGATTTTGTCTAATGATAAAATGACGTCATTTGTTAATTCAGTAGGGATGTTAATGGCCTGAAGAATACCATTTAACAATTTTCGGTTATTATATTGGATCGATATCTCTAAGTTTAATGTTCGGAACAGCTCAAACGCCATGCTCATGAGTTCCGCTTCAGCCATGACTGATTCTACACCGACAATATCAACGTCGCATTGTATAAATTCACGAAATCTTCCTTGTTTAATTGGCCCATCTCGAAATACTTTCCCAATTTCATAACGTTTAAAAGGGAGGCGGATGTTCTGGTTCATTGCCACAACTTTTGCGAATGGAATAGTTAAATCGTATCGTAAGGCAATATCACGTTTTCCTTGATCTTGAAGTGTATATATTTCTTTTAATATTTCATCACCACCGCCGTACTTGTAAGACATAAGCTCATACATATTTAACGTCGGCGTTTCTAAAGGTTTGCATCCGTATCGTTCAAACGTATCTTCACAAGCTCTTTTAATTTTATTTCGCAGCACTTGCTCCTCTGGTAAATAGTCTTTCGTTCCTTTTACATTTCTCATTTCCATCATAATCACTCCTTTTTTAAATTAAAAAAAGCTATGCAGGTATAAAAATACCCACATAGCTTTATGAACGCTTCGTGGGTCAACAGGAAAAGCCCTGTACCCACGAAGAAAAATTTTTCTTCGGATACACGGCGTTACGTATGATGATGAAGTTGGAAAGAAGTATTAACATTTCGCATGACAAACCTCTCCTTAACATAAGTTTTTCCAAATTATATCAGATGATTTTTGAATTATCAATATTTTTAGTTTTGAAATATACGTGAAGTTATGTAGGAGAAATGGAAAAGGGTGTATAATAAAACTTAATAATATGAAATAACCTTTTAAGGAGAACGTTATGAAAAAAGATAAAACAAATGCGATGCGAATATTAGATAAAGAAAAAATTGAATATTCGATGATGTCATATGATCCAGACGATGGAAAAATTGATGGCGTAGCAGTAGCCGAGAAAATTGGACGAGAAGTGAGAGAAGTATATAAAACGTTAATCGCTCAAGGGAATAGTAAAAATTATCATGTGTTTATTATTCCGGTAGATGAGGAACTAAATTTAAAAGCTGCCGCAAAAGCAGTAAGTGAAAAGAAAATTGAAATGATTCCTGTTAAAGATATTACGAAAGTGTCAGGATACATTCGCGGCGGTTGTTCACCAGTTGGAATGAAAAAGCTATTTTCTACATGTATTGATGAAAGTGCCCAATCACTTGAAACGATGATTGTAAGTGGAGGGAAAATCGGTATACAAATTGAGCTTAAAGTAGATGACTTGGCGAAAGTGACGAGAGCGCAGTTTGGTGAGGTAACGAAGTAATGATACATAGGAAAAGAAGTTCTAGTTTTATCCCGCTATTTGCCGGGCAGTAAGACCCTCATCTCAAATTTCAGCGGAAGCAAAGAAATTAGGTGGGGATCAACTGCCCGTAAAAGCCCGATTGGTGAGGGCTGATTAAAGTTTCACTTTATTGAATTTAGATAATAATTTATAGGATAGTTAGTCCGTTATGGGGCTGATTATCCTATTTTATTTACAAACTGGATAAAGATTGAATGTTTAGTTTGATATAGGCATGTAATCTGAATTGTTTGTTTGGCTTTGGGAGAAGGTAAAACCTCGATGCAAGAACTTGAAATAAACAAGCAGGGTTTATTCTTAAAGATAGACAAAGAACAGGAGAGTGTTTTAATGAGGAGTCAAGAAATATCCATAAGAAAGCACAAATTGGGGGATGCCAGTATTTTTGAAAAACACGTTAATAGTATGCAAGATTTTATACAGTTTTTTGGCTAATCCAGTAACAAACAAGAGCACTAAAACCGCGTTAGGATAGGAATGTATAAAATATGTATAGATTCATAGAACTAAAAAAGGGTTCACTTGTGAGGCAGGGTTGTCCTTTTTCCTCGCTAACGATAATGATGGGTTATGTTAACCTCATATGTATAGAATATACAGTTAACTAAAAATGAAAAGTTTACAATTGAAAATGAACAATAAAAAACAGTAATGTAAAATCATTACTGTTTTTTATTGTTTCTTGTAAGTGAATCATTTGTACTCCTGTCTATATAATTTAAACGAATAAATAGCTCCAATAAAGAATACAAAAGCTTCAAATAATATAAAGATTTGACGGAAATTCTCAATATCTTTACCAACTAAAGAAATAAATATAGCATTCATTAGAATTTGAGTAGTAAACATACGAGAAGTAATTTTTAAATAAATAGTATTTGTTCTTTCAACCGGTTTACCAATTTTTTTGTAAATAATAATA
>NZ_JBEUTW010000045.1:0-4829 GCF_040492675.1 Bacillus sp. AP50 | reverse complement strand
GCGTTAGAGACTGAAATTGGCGTTGTTAAAAATCCTAATTTTACTTTTTTTGCATCAGGAAGACGTTCACATATAGTGTTAGAAAACGTTGAATTTAAAACAGAAGTAAATGTAAAAAGTAATATAATTGAAATTACAAAAATAGTGGATAATGTAGTTATTCCGTTAGATACTATCGTAGCGAAGGATCGGGAATTATTTGCCCTTGGGCGTAATGAGAAGTTTAGTGTACAAATATTAGAGCAGTATCTCTTTGATACATTTGGAGATAAGTTAGGCTTATAATGAATAGAATGAGGTACGTATTTATAGGTAGTGAATTTTAGTTTGTATTACTTGCGTTTGACCTCTCATTTAATTTGTACTACAATTCGTAGTGTGAAAGGAGTCATACGATGTTTACGCAAAACTATAGGTTAAATGAGCAAGGATTAAATCATTTCTTTGGACCGCTTGAAGCGAAGATTATGGAGATTATTTGGTCTACTGAAGGTATTACTATTAAAGAAGTCCAGCAGAAATTAAGTGAAGAATCGCCTGTGAATTTTAATACTGTTATGACAGTTATGAACAGGTTAGTAGAGAAATTACACTTAGAAAAACAGACTGTAAAAAGAAGTGGCATATATCGTGCTATACAAACGAAAGAAGAATTCTTATCCAATCAAACGAAGAAAATGACACAGGAATTAGTGGGGGAATTTGGAGATTTAGTTATAACACATATGATAGATGAGTTAGAGCAGGCTGATCCGAATTTAATAAAAAAATTAGAAGACAAATTGAATCAGTTAAAAAAAGAGGATCGATGAAATGAAATGGCAAATGCGTAAAATCGTATTGTTAGCGCTCATTGTTAGTACCCTCTTTTTCAGCTTGTTATTGTATTATGTTACATATCCATTTCTCTTTCAAAATAAGGCATTCTTCCTTTCAAAGTTTTGCTTGTTTCAGTTAGAAAAACATATGAAAGAACTATCAATGGTTCGTATTATAGTAGCGGGGTTATTATTAATTACTGTATTGATTGTGTGTAAAAGAATTTGGCGGCAATTTTTCTATAGTAAAAAAGTACAAAAAGTACTTATCCCATTTATTAGAAAAGGGAAACAAATATATATACTGCCGACTGCGGAAGTTGCAGCGTTTACAATTGGATTATTCCGTCCGAAAGTTGTCATGTCGGAAGGTTTGCTTCAGACGTTTTCAGATGAAGAGATTGATGCGATTATTTTCCATGAAGAATATCATCAAAATAATTGGGATCCGCTAAAATTATTTTGTTTTACGTTATTAGCAGAAGGCATGATGTACATCCCGATATTAAAAGAATTGTTACAACGATATCATACGTATCAAGAGTTAGCAGCAGATAAATATGCGATGCAAAAAATGGAATCTTCATTTGAGTTAGGTAGCGCGTTATTAAAATTAATTAAAATAAAGACAATGGAAAATCGATGTGTTACAGCTTCATTTGCAAAAACAGCAATAAATTTACGAATCGAGCAAGTGTTAAATGAAAAGGTTGCTAAGCTTACTATTCCGTTACATACGAACTCGGTATATGTAACAGTAGGGTTATTCTGTGTGTCAATTGTACTTATTGTCGGAGAGTGCATATAGCCTCTTTTTTTTAGGGTAAACACTACTCATTGTAGTGTTTTAGGGGGAATAAAATGAATGCAGCAGATTTAACAATTTGGCTTGTGGCTGGGGCGGGAGTATTGTCATTTATATCACCGTGCTCTTTACCGCTATATCCATCTTATTTATCTTATATTACAGGTGTGTCTATTCAAGATTTAAAAGAAAATCGTGGGATTATGCAAAAATCAGCGATTATACATACAGTATTTTTTATGATCGGATTTTCGGTTATATTTTACGCGTTAGGTTTATCGGTAAGCTGGATTGGAATAACATTTTCATCTAACCAAAAATTGATTCAACAAATTGGTGGGATTTTTATTGTTTTAATGGGGCTATTTATGACGGGCTTGTTTCAGCCTAAGTGGCTTATGGCAGAGAAAAAGGTGCAGTATAGAAGTAAATCGACTGGATATATTCGCTCGATTTTAGTCGGTATGACATATGCAGCGGGTTGGACGCCATGTGTTGGACCGATATTTTCAGCTGTACTCATGCTTGGCGCGACGAATCCTGAAGGGGCACTTCTTTATATTACAGCGTATACTCTTGGGTTTGCGATTCCATTTTTCGTGATGGCATTCTTTATTGGGAAGGTAAAATGGATTGTTACATATGCCAATGTCATGATGAAAATTGGCGGTGGAATGATGATTGTAACAGGTATTTTATTGTATACAAATCAAATGACGAAAATTACAGCATTCTTTATTCGTCTATTCGGTGGATTTACAGGTTTTTAAAAATGAGGAGGAAGAAAAGTGAAGAAACTAATTGCTATTATAATAGTAGGTGCTCTCGTTTGGGCGGGGGTTAACTTTTATAATTCAAAGAAAGAAGAAAAGGAAAGAAAAGCGAAACAAGCAGAGTTACAAGAGAAAGAAGTATTACCACAAGTAGGTTTTAAAGCACCTGGCATCACATTAAAAGGATTAGACGGAAAGTTGCAGTCGTTAAATGATGCCAAGGGAAAACCATATATTATTAATTTTTGGGCATCATGGTGTGGGCCGTGTGAAATGGAGGCACCTGACTTAGTTCATATGTATGATAAATATAAAAAGGATGTTGAAATTTTTGCGGTGAATGCAACTGTTAGTGACCCAGTACAAGAAGCAAGCGCATTTGCTAATCGCTATGGGTTTGAGTTTCCTGTTCTATTAGATATGGACGGAGTAGCTGGACTAGATTATAAAGTATTCTCTTTACCGACGACATTTTTTGTTAATAAAGATGGAATTATAGTAGATCATGCACGAGGTGTATTACCACCAGATCAATTAGAAAAGAAATTTAAGAAATTGATTGAGAATTAAGAGCGGATTTTTCTATGGGGAAAATTAGAGTCACTAACAATATAGAATTTAAGAACGAGGTAGTAGATTTATATTTAAAAGAAGGTATGAGATATAGTAATTGAGTCTTTTTTGTTTGACATGTTTACGTTTTTTTATAACAAACGTTCTGTAATTGCATACTTGGCCTATATGTAGGTGTACCTATAAAATGGTGATTATTAACAATATATTGTTAATATCCGAACATCAAAGAGTTAAGTGAAACACTAAACTCACTATTGCGGAACTAGCAAAATCATTAAGTTGGCTATCACAAGAGTTACAAGAATTAATGGAGAGTTTAAAATTCAATATAATCAATAAGGATTATATTGATTCATTTGTAAAATCTTTTTTAATTGGAATGTATTAATGTAAATCACACGCTTACTTAAATAAATATAAATTTTGCATATTTAATTGGAAATAGAGCATGATATTACCAATTAAATGGAGGTGTGTTAGAAATGCAAATTCGAGAAAATAATAATTCAAACGAGATTTTGGTAGCGGCGACAGCAAGTGCAATTGAGCAAATGAAGTATGAAATTGCTCAGGAGTTTGGCGTTACACTTGGACCAGATTCAACTTCACGAGCAAATGGTTCAGTAGGTGGAGAGATTACGAAACGTTTAGTTCGTATGGCGCAAGAAAGGTTATCTGGTCAATATAAAATTCACTAAGAAAATAATCCGTATATATATATGGATTATTTTTCCTTTAATTTACAAAAAAATAAATTTCGAAATTGAAAAAACCTCTCAGATTCCTTTGTAATAAACTTTTTTAGTTGTATTAATGACATAGGTATCAAAAGATAATCAACCAGATACGAACGATGTATGGGCCCTTAAAAGAGTTTTGGTGTTATTTGTAATTTTAATTTCATAATACTTAAGCCGATATAATAAAATGTTTTATGTCTAAATTGATATAAAGTAATAATTATTAAGTGATATTTCTTTTTTATAGAATAAGTAAAAACTGATATTGTAGTAATTACTGTTTTGAGGTCAATTTACTGTGCACCTTAATTATTGAAGTTTTTTTGTTGATTAACAACTATTGTATTTGGAAATTAATAATAAGTTTATCCCGCTATTTGCCGGGCAGTAAGACCTCCACCTCAAAATTCAGCGGAAGCAAAGAAGTTAGGTGGGGGGCGGGCTGCCCGTAAAAGCCCGATTGGTGAGAGCTAATAATCAGTGGGGGATGTTTCACTTTATGTGATGCGGTAATAAAACTATCTAGTTTGCTATTCTTAGTATTTGTAAAGTCTATATATTTTTCCTCTTTTGTGGAAAGTAAAACTATTGTTACGACCAGTAATATAGTGTCATGTTTTTGAATATTCCATTCGTTTTTTATTTTTAGTTGATGAAAAGACCTTTCTCTCAATTAAATATTTAATTGAGTACTTGAATTTCCTCCACCTTGTACTTTTCAAAGCATAGTGCTTCAAAAATAGCCGTATCGCTTTCATCTGTTTCCAATTTCACAACTTCTTTATTATCTTTTTCTAAAATTTGGAGCAAAATAGTTTTTCAGTTTCACATTTAAATTAGCAGTATTTATTTTTTGAATTCAATTTGTATAAATGATTGAATTGGAACTTTGACTGTTGTTTCTTGCGGTGGTACAGTATCTCCTGTTACTTTCGCTTTATTTTAAATCTTTTTCCAGCTTGGTCCTCGCATTGACTACCACTGTATTTTGAAGTAATTCACTGTTTTCTCAAGTTCAATAATTATATTTTGTAGAATTAAGAAAAGAACTTAGTGTATTTCCTTTACTTATCTACTCTGATATTTAGATGCTAACTACAATTAAATAATATATGAT
>NZ_JBEUTW010000044.1:0-4398 GCF_040492675.1 Bacillus sp. AP50 | reverse complement strand
AGGTAGAAACAAAGAGAATAACGAGAGTTAAGGAAGAGGGTATACAACTAGTAACCTTCTAAAAATAGGGTTAACATCTTTTAAACATAAAAGATTAGCTATTATTAAGGAAGGGAAAATATAAAATATTATAAAGAACACCTTCTTTCAAAAAAATAGGGGGGAGTAATATGCGACTGATGAGAAGATGTGTGGCCTTACTAATTGTATTTTTTATCATGGCTCCAACGATTAGCACAAATGTACAGGCAGAAGTTGTAAAAGAGCTTGGAAAGGGGTTTCCTGATACAGAAGTATTCACACCTGGAGAATGGTTTTTAGGCCAAAAACCTGCTAATTATGATGAGAATAAACCGCCAATTCTCTTTGTACAAGGAAGAAATGGTAATGCTGATAGTTGGTATGGAAAGACAGTATATCATGATATAAATGATATGTATGATTATGCTTTAAAAGCAGGCTATCAAACAGTGTTTATACAATTGTATGATGCTGCAGGGAAAGGTTCGGCTAGTCAGTGGGATAACGGAAAATTGTTAGCACAAAAACTTGAAGAAATATATAATTATTTCGGTAAAAAAGTTAATATTGTAGCGCATAGTAAAGGTGGTATTGATACACAAGCCGCATTAGTTGAATATGGTGCGAATCGATTTGTTGGAAATGTTATTACACTTGCTACACCACATCACGGCTCAAATTTAGCAGATTTGTCATATAGTTGGTGGGCAGGTTGGCTTGCTTCTATATTAGGTCAAAAAGATGATGGTACGTATTCGTTACAAATAGGTGAAATGGCAAAGTTTCGTTCAATAATAGATAACAACCCAGCAGCTAAATTAAACCGTTACTATACGGCTACTGGAACTAGCTGGGGGCCAACATTTTCTGCATTATCTATGGGCGGGTTATATTTATCATCGTACGGTTCAAATGATGGACTAGTAAATGAATGGAGTGCGAAGCTATCGTACGGTACACATTTATTTACAGATTCCAGATTTGATCATGACAATATAAGAAAAGGATCAGCTGTTTTTGCACGAATTGAACCATATTTACGTACGACAAATGTGGGATTACCAGCTTTAGTAGCATCCAGCACTAGTTCAAATGGAGATCTAGAACAATTAAATACAACTTCAAATCAAAATATTTTAGGAGGCGAATTACCACAAAATCAGTGGATAGAGCAAACCGTTACAGTTGATAAAAAAGCGGAAGGAATCGTTTCTATACTAACTGCTTCTTCTGATGTAGAAGTACAAATGGTATCTCCAAAAGGAAAAATCTATGCAAATAAAGATAGCGCTATAACTACTGGTGAAGGCGAATCTTTTTTTAATGGGGCGACAATTAGAACGTTTAAGTTTGATAAATTAGAAGTAGGCGAATGGAAAATCAAAATGATGGCGAAGCAGTCGAAAGATGCATATTTAGTTGTAAGCGATTACAAGGATGACGCACCATTTGTTCTTCGAATGCCTACAAAAGTTAAAATAAATAAACCTGAGTATAAACTGAAAAAATCACCTGTAGCACCTGAAATGAAAGGGGATCTTTCCATAACAGTAAGAGTCGTTAATAAAGAAGGTAAGTTAGTCTCTGAATTTAATGAATTACAAAATGTTAATACGAATACATTTACAGGTGCTTTGAAAGATATAAAACAACCGGGAGTATACAACGTTACGATGGATATAAAAGGGATGAATAAAGAAGGAAAACCATATAATCGTACGATTGTTAAGTCGGTTTATGTAGAGAAATAAGGAAGAATAAATAAGTATAATAAAAAGTGCAGAAATCTTGTGTTAGAAAGAATTCTGCACTTTTTTATGTGGGGAGAGATAATAAAAGTTGAAAAAACTGTTATTCAATAAAAAAAGATGCTGAAATAGCATCTGAATGTGAAGAAATAATTTTAACTTAGTTTTGTAACTGTTAATTCAACTGAATTTATACCATTGTCACAAGTTACAATACTTTGACGATTAAAACCACTATTATTTCTAAGTTGAAGAGTTGAATTAGCAGGCACTGTAACAATTGTTTCGCCAACGAGTTGAAGACATTCGTTATTTGATGAAGTATTCATTTGAATAGCGAAGTCACCTTGACTATTAGCAAGTGGATTGTTATTTAAAAATATAGTTATGACTGGGATATGTGGAAATACAGGATTTAAAGTAGTATTAATACTGGAAATGAACGAAACTCTATAATCACCAGCTTGTCTAAAGTGTATAGTAGTAGGATTTAGTAAGGAAACACCTCCTGCTAAAGGTCCAACGTGATTAAATGGAAAAGGATCTCCAAAAGGAACAGTTATAAATTCAGTTTGCCAAAAAGTTCCGTATGCAGGACAGCTTCGTTTATGTGAATGGTCACATGAACATTTTTTATTTGAACTGGAAGAAGATTTGCATGAGCATTTTTTATACGAGTTTGAAGAATGATAGTATGAACCCAAAATATTACCTCCTATTCTTAATAAATTTAAACCACATAGTAGTTTATGAAGATGAATCACAATTGGCGTGTATGCTTGTACTATAAAAGGAGATAGATTTGGAATATAAAGTGGTCAAATGATGAAGTGTAGTATTTGGGTATTACCTGTAACACCTTTTGAAGATGACAAGGTTTATAATTTGATAGAAAAATAAATGGAATTTCTAAATAGATTGAAGTAATGAGGAAACGTTTATCCCGCTATTTTCCGAGCAGTAAGACTCCCACCTCAAAATTCAGCGAAAGCAAAGAAGTTAGGTGGGGGATGAATTAAACCCCCACTCATTAAAATTTCACTTTACTATATTTATTTAGTCTGACAAAACAGAAATATTACCTTTAGCTGTATGGATGTTATCATTTGGTGAAGTTATAATATTTATCTATATTTACATTAGGTTATTCAGTTTATTTTTTATTTGCGTAGCTGAGCAGGAAAAAGTCAGAAAATATAGAATAATGTACATATGAAGCATCGTTTGTTTTTGGTGTGAATAGTAATTAAAGATACGCTAAAATATTTAAAATTGTAACGAAAGAGAGATTAAATAATAGAGGGAGCAACTTACATGGAAAATATATTAAAGGTATCTTCAAAATCAAGCCCAAATTCAGTCGCAGGTGCAATAGCAGGAGTACTAAGAACAAGTGGTAATGTGGAAATTCAAGCGATTGGGGCTGGAGCTATAAATCAAGCGATTAAAGCAATTGCGATTGCAAGAGGGTTCGTCGCTCCAAGTGGTATTGACTTAGCTTTTGTTCCAGCGTTTCAAGAGATTTCTATCAATAATGAAGAAAGAACAGCGATTAAATTAATTGTAGGCCCTAGAAAGAAAAGGTCTTAGTAGAAGAGAGCGTTACTATAAGGGAAAAAGGCCAATAGACTTCCCAGGTTAGATACGCTATTTTATGTAACCGATCCTTGGGTGTGGACACGGCATTATACCGGACTCATGTCTGTTAATTTCTCCTTAAATTTAGCGCGTGTTCTAGATACTTAAAAATGCCAAATCCTTTGTGATATAAGGGATTTGGCATTTTTGATGTTTTTAAAAATAAACAACCTTAAAACTGCTCATTTAGAAGATTTAGTTTTAGTAGCGGCCATTGAACGTTTTTATGATAGTTTACCTGATAAATGGTCTTTCTAATTCTTGCAGCTATAGACTGTTCGTGTTGGTATCTATTCAAGTCAATTTTATTACGCTCCATAACCTTTGTTTTAATTTGATTCAGTGTTCCTGCTCCATCTAGTTCGGTTAATATTGCTATAATTTCATCTAGCCATGAAGTGCTGTTGGACATACATATACCTCCTAATAAAACATGTGTACTTATTTTTATTTTAATCTTTTAAATTTATATACTCATATATTGATTCAACAAAATTAGCAAAATATAAATCTATTGATAATATTATTAAAGCGTTGAATGAGAGCTTTATTCTTTCTGAGGATGAGCAAGAGGAAGATATGTATCAGGCTAATATTGATTCGGATTTTAGTAAAGTAAAGATTGCAGAAGAAGAGAAACCGGAAAATCGAAAAAAAACTAAAATGGAATCTGGTAGGGAAGTATGGCCTCGTGATCCGAAAAAAGCTAAACAAGCTATTAAACAGGCAGAATTTAAATGTGAAATAGATGACACACATGAAACATTTGTATCGGAAGCCAGCCGAAAAAATTATATGGAGGCCCATCATCTAATACCGTTAAGAATGCAACATGATTTTGAAAATAGTTTAGATGTTGTTGGAAATATAGTTAGTATATGTCCGAACTGTCATAGGTTGATTCATTATGGAAGAGACAAAGATAAGAAAAAAGTTTTAGAACTTCTCTTTGAACAAAGAAAAGATTCTTTGAAGAAGTTCGGTATTGAGG
>NZ_JBEUTW010000043.1:0-22085 GCF_040492675.1 Bacillus sp. AP50 | reverse complement strand
ATATATCGGTTATTTTCTAGGAGGAGCCTGTCACAATAGGTTTCTCCTGTTCTTTTTTAGAGGCCTGTCTTACAGGCTTTTCTTTAAAAGGTAAATAACTGAAAATTAAGAACTATAATCTTTGAAAGAGGTGGGGCATACATATAACAAAAAAGGGATTGTTTAAGAAAGGGGGATAAGAAATGGTCTTGTTTGGTTATCCACTTGAAACAATTTATTTATATGGATTTATTATTGCTACTATACTCACTGTTATTTATATCTTCTTTGGAGATATATTTGAATCGATATTTAGTTTTGGGGGCGGAGCTGTATCCGTTGTTACTTTATTACTTAGTTTCTTCGCCATGTTATGTGGGCTTAGTTATATAGGAGAATATTTGTTTTCCTTTAATAGTATTACTATTTTTGGGGCTGCATTTGCTATATCTTTTATCGGTGTTTTCATCATGAAAATACTAATTTTAAAACCGATTGCAGAAGCAGAGCAAAATACCGTACAACGTATGGATGAATTTATCGGTTGCAAAGGAGAAGTCATTACGACAATTCCTACAGAAGGATTTGGTGAAGTATTAATTTCATCCCAATTTGGAAGTAATGCAATCCCAGCTAAAACAGTTGGAAAAAAAGATATTTCGCAAGGAACAGAGGTTATTATCGAGGGAGTCCAAGATGGTGTTTTACTTGTACAAAACATCGCTTATTCTTTAAAGAAACCAAAATTATAAGGGGGAATTTACATGACGATTCCATTAATTATCGGTGGAGTTTTACTGGCAATTTTAATTCTACTCATTTTAGTATTCATTACGAAGTATCGTACGGTTGGTCCAGATGAAGCGTTAATTGTTACAGGGAACTGGCTTGGTGGAGGAAAGAATGTTGTTACCACTGATGATGGAAAGAAGATTAAGATTATCCGCGGGGGCGGTACTTTCGTAGTTCCAATTATGCAAAGAGCAGAACCTTTAAGCCTATTAAACTACAAATTAGAAGTTGGTACACGTGATACGTATACGAAGCAAGGTGTTCCAGTTACAGTAAATGGTGTTTCTATTATTAAAGTAGGTTCTACAATTGAAGAAGTATCTACTGCAGCTGAGCAATATTTAGGAAAAGAAACGGAAGAGTTAAAAGTAGAAGCAAAAGAGGTTTTAGAAGGTCACTTACGTGCAATCTTATCTTCTATGACAGTAGAGGATGCGTATAGTAATAGAGAGCAATTTGCTCAAAAGGTACATGAAGTAGCTTCTACAGATTTAAAGAAGATGGGACTTCGCATTGTTTCTTTCACAATTAAAGAAATAATGGATAAAAACGGATACTTAGATGCGCTTGGTCAGCCGCAAATTGCGACCGTTAAGCGTGATGCAACAATTGCGAACGCAGAGCGTGAAAAAGAAGCACGTATTGAAAAAGCACGTGCTGAAAAAGAGGCAAAAGAAGCAGAATATCAACGTGATGCACAAATCGCTGAAGCTGAAAAACATAAAGAATTAAAAGTACAGTCCTATAAGAGGGAACAAGAGCAAGCCCGTGCAGATGCGGATCTTTCTTACGAATTACAACAAGCGAAAGCACAACAAGGTGTTACAGAAGAGCAAATGCGCGTTAAAATCATTGAGCGTGAAAAGCAAATCGAGTTAGAAGAAAAAGAGATTGCGCGTCGTGAAAAGCAATATGATGCAGAAGTTAAGAAAAAAGCAGATGCAGATCGCTATGCTGTTGAGCAATCAGCGGAAGCAGAAAAAGTAAAACAAATTAAAAAGGCAGATGCGGATCAATATAAGATTGAAGCTGAAGCGAGAGCTCGTGCGGAAGAAGTACGTGTAGAAGGTTTAGCGAAGGCGGAAATCGAAAAAGCGCAAGGTCAAGCGAAAGCGGAAGTACAAAAAGCACAAGGTACGGCGGAAGCAGATGTTATTAGATTAAAAGGTTTAGCAGAAGCAGAAGCGAAGCAAAAAATTGCAGAGGCATTTGAGTTATATGGCCAAGCGGCAATTATGGATATGGTTCTTAAAATGCTTCCAAGTTATGCGAAGGAAGTTGCAAGTCCGCTTAGTAACATTGATAAAATTACAGTTGTTGATACAGGCGGCGGTGGTAAAAATAGCGGCGCCGGAAAAGTTGCGGGTTATGCAACTGATTTAATGGCAACGATGCAAGAAACGTTAAAAGCTTCTTCTGGAATTGACTTAAAAGAGCTATTAGAAGGATTTGCTGGAAAAGGAGCGGTACAACAATTATCAAGTGATAAACCTGTTGTATCTGTAGTAGAAGATGAGAAAAAAGAAGTAGAAAAAGATAAAGAATAGTAAGGTGGAAAGAACCTCTAGTAAGTGAAATACTGGAGGTTCTTCTGTGAATTATAATATTTCGAATAATATACATTTTTATATATTGTTTTAATTATTTAATTTATATAGAATGAAAAAGGTATGTATTAACTCTTTAATAGAAAAAGAGACAAAGAGTTAATACAATTAATCGTGTAATTTATATAAATAAATTAAATGTGAGATAATTACATTTAAAACGGTATGGAGGGGTAGAAATATGTTTCAAGGGAAATTAAGGAGTAGTAGTCTAAAAACAAAGTTACTTGTGTCATTTGTTATCATTTTAATTCTTCCAAGTATTGTAATTGGTTGGACGTCTTATCAACAGGCGAAGACGAATTTTAATGAAACGATTTTAAACTCGGCGAAAGATAATATAAAAATTTTGGATAATGTAATTAATAAAGAATTGGATAGTAAAAAAGTAGATGCAACTTATTTTACGAAATTATTCACACAATCAAGTTACCAAGCAGATCAAATTCAAAACATACAAAATAAACTAGAAGAATACAATAAACTGCATCCAGAAATGGAAGCAATCTATACAGGATCTAGTAATGGACAGTTCATTCAATCACCAGCTATTCAGATGCCAGATGGATATAATCCTACAGAAAGAGATTGGTATAAAGAGGCCGTGAAGAAAAGTGGAGAGGTAATTGTAACTGCTCCATATAAGTCAAAAACGACAGGGAATATTGTTATTACACTAGCAAAACAAAACGAGGATAAAAGTGGAGTTCTTGGGATTGACTTAATCATTAATAATATTGTTACTACTTCCAAGATGGTTAATATCGGTAAGGAAGGATATGTAGCGATATTTGATCAAGATAAAAATGTAGTAGCGCACCCGAAAATGAAGCCAGGAGAGAAATTAGAAGAGAAACTTAGTAAAGAATTGTATAAACAGGAAGCTGGAGATTTTTATTATTCATTAGATGGTGAAGATCGCAATATCACTTTTAAAACGAATAAGAAAACTGGATGGAAAATAGCAGGAATTATGCCTTCAAAAGAAATTATCGAAGCAGCTAACCCTATTTTCTATAAAACAATAACTGTTATTGGTATTTCATTAGTAATTGGTGGGATTTTAATTTACTTCATAATTGCTTCTATTATTAGTCCGTTAAAACAACTTGTTATATCATCGAAAAAGATTAGTGAAGGCGATTTAACAGAGTCAATTACAGTTCATTCTAAAGATGAAATTGGGCAGCTAGGAGAAAGTTTTAACGAGATGGCTGCATCGTTACAAAGTGTCATTTCCAATATAAACACTTCAGCAAGTCATGTAGCGGCATCTTCAGAAGAATTAACAGCTAGTATGAAGCAGACAAGCGAAGCAACGGAACAAATTACACAGGCGATAGAGCAAGTATCAAGTGGTGCAGAAATACAAACGAAAGAAGTTGAAGAAGGAGCAACATTGTTAGAAGAAGTTACAGAAGGAATTCAGCGTGTTGCAGATAGTTCTTCATTAGTATCTACAGCCTCTATGTATACGAAGAAAAAAGCTGAAAATGGTGGGAAGTTAGTTGAACAAACTGTGAATCAAATGCAATTAATTCATGAGTCTGTTTCGCAGTCAGACAAAATCATTGGTTTGTTAGACGATAAGTCGAAACAAATTGGAGCAATCCTTGAAGTGATTCAACATATTGCTGAACAGACAAATTTATTAGCGTTAAATGCGGCAATTGAGGCTGCGAGAGCTGGAGAGCAAGGAAGAGGATTTGCAATTGTAGCAGATGAAGTGCGAAAGCTAGCAGAACAATCAGGACAGTCTTCTACGGAAATTGGGAAACTAGTGAAAGAGATTCAATTTGATATAAAAGAAACAGTAAGCTCTATGAATCAAGTTGGAGTAGAAGTACAATCAGGACTTGTAGTTGCAAATGAAACGAAGCAAAGCTTTGCTGAAATATTGAAATCTACGGATGATACAGTTGTACAAATTGATAACATGGTAGATGTAGCAAAACAAATGACGGTAGATGCAAAACAAGTAAGTGCATCTATTAATGAAATTGCAGCTACAATTGAAGAAAATGCAGCAAGCGTTCAAAATATTGCTGGTTCCTCTGAGGAACAATTAGCTTCAGTAGATGAAATAAATGCAGCAGCAGTCCATTTATCACAAATGGCAGAAGAATTACAAGAGATGATTAGTAAGTTTAAAGTGTAATAACGAATGTTAAGAAACGAGGTAGTAATTTTACTTCGTTTCTTTTTTTATGAAGAGAAAAAGAAAGAAATATAGAGTAACCGTGTTATGATTAAGTATAATTAAAGAGACTGTATATTCTTTGAATTCTATCTTTAATCATGTTAGGGGAATGGTTTTGAAATTAAAAAAATTAAAACTCCAACCGAGAATTACATTAACTATTAGTACACTTATTTTAGTTGTACTTATGCTAACGAGTTATTTATTTTATTACATATTATCTGAAACGGTAGAAGAGCAAATTGGCAAAAGGGCTTTGCATGTTGCGAAAACAGTTGCTGCTATACCTGAAATAAAGGAAGCTTTTCAAAAAGAAAACCCAGCTTCTATTATTCAGCCGATTGCAGAAAGAATTCGAATGGATACAGAGGCTGACTTCATTGTAGTTGGAAATAAAGAGGGGATTCGATATGCACATCCTGAGCGAGATAAAATAGGAGAAGCGATGATTGGTGGAGATAACAAAGGCGTTTTATTAGAAGGAAAATCATATGTTTCGAAAGCAACTGGATCATTAGGCCCTTCATTACGCGGAAAAGTTCCAATCCGTAATCAGGAAAATGAAATCATTGGTGTGGTGTCTGTTGGATTTTCAATGGATGATATTCATGGAGCGGTAGAGGTGTATGGAAAGCGTGTATTTTGGATTACAATAATAGGGCTATTAATTGGAGTAATCGGCTCTATATATTTAGCGGCAAGTATAAAAAGAATGATGTTCGGTATGGAACCAGAAGAAATTTCATCTTTATATGAAGAGCATAGTACAGTGATTCAATCTGTACGTGAAGGGATTATTGTAATCGATAAAAATGGCATGATTAGTTTAGTCAATCAAGCAGCTTATGATATTCTTTCGCTAGATAAACAACAAAATATTATTGGGGAATTTATTTTAAATGTAATTCCTAATTCAACGATACTAGATGTACTTCAAACTGGTGAAGAACAGTTTGATCGCCAATTAAATATAAAAGGACAGGCTGTTATTGCGAACCGTCTACCTATTAAAGTAAAGAATAAAGTAACTGGCGTTGTATCGAGCTTACGTTTGAAATCTGAAATGGATCAGTTAACAGCAGAATTATCTCAGACGAAGCAATATACAGAGGCATTACGAGCGCAAGCGCACGAATATAACAATTTATTGTATACGCTTTCAGGTCTTATCCAATTAGAATCATACGAAGATGCTTTAGAGCTTATTCATAAGGAAACAGCGGTATATCAAGATTTTGTTCAATTTATTATGAAGCGGATTCAAAATCCATGGCTAGGTGGAATTTTAATTGGATTTTATAATAGAGCACGAGAGTTGAAGATTGATTTTATGCTAGATAGAGAAAGTGGTTTAGACAAATTAAGTCCACATATTGAGAGTAATTATGTCGTTTCTATTTTAGGAAATTTAATTACGAATGCATTTGAAGCAATTGAAAAAAATGAAGAGAATGATAAGAGAGTAAGGATGTTTGTAACTGATATTGGAGAAGAAATATTAATTGAAGTGGAAGATTCAGGGCAAGGGATTCATGATGAAATAATTACTAGCATATTCTATAAAGGCTTTTCGACGAAAGAAGGAGGAGAGCGAGGATATGGATTAGCAAAAGTGAAAGAGTTAGTAGAAGATTTAAATGGAAGTATTGCAATCGAAAAAGGGGATTTAGGTGGTGCGTTATTTATTATTGCACTACCGAAAGAGAGAGGCGAATAGTAATGGGTGAGGAGATTGAAGTATTAATTGTAGAAGATGATATTCGGATTGCTGACATTCATCGTCGTTTTACTGAAAAAATTGAGGGATTTAAAGTAATTGGAACGGCAACGACTGGAGAACAAGCGAAAGAATGGCTAGAGCTTGTGAAGCCACAGCTTGTGTTATTAGATGTGTACTTACCTGATATGCAAGGAACGGAACTTGTCACATATATTAGGCATCATTTGCACGATACAGATATTATTATGATTACAGCGGCATCGGAAACAGATGTAGTGAGGCACGCCCTGCGGGGCGGAGTAACAGATTATATTGTAAAGCCACTAATGTTTGATCGATTTAAGGCGAGTTTGGAAAGTTATCAAAAAAAGATTGTGCAGCTGAAGAAAAATAATCAATTATCTACAGAACAAATAGAACATTTATGGTCTCAAAGAGGCGTAAAGGGAAATGAAATGGAATATGCCCCGAAAGGGATAGACCCCTTAACTTTAGCAAAAATAAAAAAACATATGTTAACAGTTAATGAAGAAGGGATTACAGCAGAGGTACTAAGTTCAATGGTAGGCGTAAGTCGATCAACTGCAAGGCGCTATTTAGAGTATTTAATATCTGGGAAGAAAGTCCACGCAGAGCTAATATATGGGAGTGTGGGGAGACCGGAGAGACGGTATTTTCTTGTTTCTTCATAATAAAAAACAGTAGAGGATTTATTTCTTCTACTGTTTTTTGCGTCTTATATTGGAATAATCCCAATTACAATGCCAGTAATCAACATCACCATTGTCGTTCCAACTGCCCACAATAAAGTAAAACGTTGATGTTCACCAAAATCAACTTTTGCCATCCCAACTAATAAATAAGTGGATGCAACAAGAGGACTTAATAAGTGAACGGGTTGCCCAAGTAAGGAAGCACGTCCCATTTCAGCTGCACTAATTCCGTAAGTAGCAGCAGCCTTAGTTAAAATAGGTAATACCCCAAAGTAAAATGCATCATTGGACATGAAAAATGTGAATGGCATACTAAGAAGAGCTGTAATAATTGGCAATTGTGGTCCAAGTGCATCTGGTATAAGAGTTACTACACTGTTAGCCATGGCATCTACCATTTTTGTTCCAGATAAAATACCAGTGAAAATACCGGCAGCAAATACGAGAGAAACAACTGCTAATACATTCCCTGCATGAGAAGCAATACGTTCTTTCTGTTGCTCTAAGTTTGGATAGTTAATCATAACAGCGATAGCAAAAGCGACTGTAAATAAAACAGGTAACGGCATAACTTCTAGTATGAGACAGACAAGTAATGTAGCGGTTAATAAAAAGTTAATCCATAGAAGTTTAGGACGTTTATGCACTGCGGCTTCGACAGTTGCAGCTTGCTCATCCATTGTTTGCATTTGTTTTAAATACTGTACATCCATAATTCCTAAACGTTTTCTTTCTTTTTTTCCAAGATAGTAAGCAACGAAAACAACCCAAATTGCACCAGCAATCATTCCTGGAATAAGAGGTGTAAATAATTCGGAAGCCTCAAGTCCAAGTGCGCTCATAACACGAGCTGTGGGTCCACCCCAAGGTGTAAGATTTGTTACCCCCGCCCCTAACATAACAACTCCAGCTAATATGAGGGGGTTCATTCCAAGGCGCTTATATAGTGGATACATTGCGGAAACTGTAATCATGTATGTTGTTGTACCGTCACCATCTAGAGAAACGATAATAGTCAATATAGCCGTTCCGATAACGATTTTTAAAGGATCTCCTTTTACAAATTTTAAAATCTTACTAATGACAGGATCGAATAAACCGCTATCAATCATAATCCCAAAATATAAAATAGCGAACATAAGCATAATACCAGTAGGTGCTAATTTTTGAATTCCCTCTAACATCATAGGCCCCATATTGGCATAGAATCCGCCAATTAATGCAAAAACACTCGGAATTAATATTAATGCTACTAGCGCTGACATACGTTTCGTCATAATTAAAAACATAAAGACAAATACCATCGCAAATCCAAGTAGTGCTAACATGTGATTTCCCCCTCAAAAGAATGATTGCGCTTTCAAAATAGAATAAAAATTCAGAAAAAGGTTTTTTATTTATAATAAAAGCATCTATTCAAATGGTAAATAATTTGAAAAATAACATCATTAGAAGCATAATTTTTATTTTGTTCATTTTGTTCACGGTAGTTAATTTGAATTTTTAAAAAGTAAGCTGCTCCTCGTAAGAATGGTAGAATAAGATGAAAATAGTGAAGTGTGAAATAGGGAGTAGATGTTATATGAAAACGAGAATTGAAGAGATTTATAGCTCTTATGAAGGAAAAGTAGAGGAGATTTTTATTAATGAATCTTCTTACGTATATGAATGGGAGAAATTACTGATGATCCGAAAAAATGACGGTGAGCTTAAAAAAATTGCAGTCGGGATTAGTGGAAATATAAGATTGGTAAATGTAGAAGTTGGACAGGAAATTAGTGAGGATACATTATTAGTTAAGTTAGAAGATGATTTGTTAATTACAGGTTGCGAGTGATGAGAGATGTGTAGAAATAACTACACATCTTTGTTTGTTTCCTATATTACAAAAAGCACATTGTTTTTTCACAAATTTCACACAACCTTTTGGTATTCTTTTCGTGGAGTATACGGTTTCTAGGGAGGAATATTGATGAAAGTAAAATATGTCGTACTTGCTATATGTTTATGTTTCGTATTTACGGTAGTCGGGTGTGGGAAAAAGGAAACAGCAGCTGTTGCCATTGATGAGAAACATGATAAATGTGATATTTGCCAAATTGGGGTAACAGATAATCAATTTGCAACAGAAATTATTTTAGAAAATGGAAAAGCGTTAAAGTTTGATGATATCGGTTGTATGTATAAATGGATGGAGATCAATTCAGGTGAAAAGACGAAAGAGAAATTTGTCCGAGATTATGATTCGAAAGATTGGATTTCGTTAGAAGAAGCTACTTACGTATATGATAAAACAATAACGACACCGATGGCTTATAATGTCATTTCATTTAAAAATAAAAAAGATGCAGAGAGCTTTGTATCTAACTATAAGGGTAAAGTTCTTTCGTATAAAGAGCTAGCAGAGCATAAATGGGAAATGAATAAAGAGATGATGGGGAAACCGAAAGCAGGAAATCATGGTGGACATCATTAATAATAGAAAAAGACAACTATATAGTTGTCTTTTTCTATTATTACTCAGGTGCAAATATAGAAAAGGTGTAAAATTTTTAGAAGAACGGTTACAATGGAATATAGTAACCTAAAGCAATCATTTATCCCGCATTAACGGGCAGTAAGATCCCCACCTCAAAATTTAGTGAAAGCAAAGAAGTTAGGTGGAGTCGGGCTGCCCGTAAAAGCCCGATTGGTGTGGGCTAATAATTAGTGGTGGATGAACAAAACCCCCACTAATTAAATTTTCACTTTATGTACTTTTTAGAAATGTATACAAATGCGGTAAAAACGTGCTAAACTAATTGCTTCATAATGTTAATGATGGGGCCATCAGGCGTATCATTTCAATAGGTTGAGAAACATAGTATAAGCTTAAGATAATCCGATTAAAGAAGGAATATAAAGGGCTTATGGATAAATGTACTCAAGAAGAGTTATTGTATGTGATGGAGGAATGGTTAAGAAAACATTATCTTTCATAGGAGCTGTAGTTGTGAGAAAACAAAAAATTTTATTATGTATTTTATTAGGACTTTTAATGACGGTAGTGGCTTGCGATAAGCAAGAAGAACCAGAATCGAAACCGGTTCATGTGAAAAATGAAAAGAAAAAAGAGAAGCATAAAGAACAGGAAGAATCTAAAGAAGAGAAAAGTATAAATTTAATGGACAAACAGTTGTTACTTTCAGCTACCCTTGGAGACACAGAGACAGCTATGAAGTTGATTCAGGATGGAGCGAATATAAACGTAGAAGGTGACAACGGAGAAACGCCTGTCCTTGCAGCGACGTACCAAAATCATGTAGAGACAGTTAAAGCATTAATTGGTGCAGGTGCTAATATTGAAATTAAAGATGAGAAAAAAAGTAATCCACTTCTTTATGCAAGTAGAGAAGGATATACGGATATTGTAAAAGTATTAATTAATGCAGGAGTTAATACGAAAGAAACGACTAGGTCAGGTGGGACAGCACTTATTTCTGCATCTGAGCGTGGCCATGTAGAGGTTGTTAAAGAATTATTAGAGCATACAGATATTGATGTGAATTATAAAAATGAACGTGGTGGAACAGCGTTATTAGAAGCAATTGTATTAGGAAATGGTAGTGAAAACCATAAGAAAGTAATTCAATTGCTTATTGATCACGGTGCAGATGTAAACATGGCTAACAAGGAACATCTGACGCCACTGCAATACGCTGAAAAAAGAGGTTTTAAAGATATTGTAAATATGTTGAGGGTAGCTGGAGCGAATGAAGTAGTACAGCCACAACAACCAGTAGAGTAAAAAACGGAAAATAATCCCATTTAGATAGACAGAATGAAGAAATCAGTTAGTATGATGGATTCAGTAATGTGTATTTGAATGGGATTTTTATTTTGAACATGAAAAATAGATTATGAATGGATGGTATATGGAGTAAATAAGGAGGATAAAAATGAGGCTCTCAAAACTTGATTTAATAGTAATTCAGGCAGAGGTTTTATTTGTTCATAATCAAGTAGGAAAAATGAAATATGTAAATGAACAAGGAAATCCGAAAGCACCACGTTTTTTTCTTGGCAGAACTCGTAAAGGGAGTATAACGAGATATCATTGTAATGTGGACGATGAAACGGTAAGTAAGATTGAGAAGTTAATTCGAGAACCTTCAAAGCATATAGAGATAGCAAAGATTATTAATATATTAAATGAAGAAAGAACAGTGGAAAATATTTGGATGGGTCCTGCTTTCATGTTTCATAGTAATTTACATAAGCCGACTAGAACAATACAAATAACTGAGAAGAATAGAGAGCTTTTGCGAGAAAATTTTCCTAATCTAATAGAACAGATGGAATGGAGGAAACCTTATTTTGCAATTGTAAAAAATGAAAAGGTAGTTTCCGTTTGTTGCAGTGCCAGAAGTACGCCCGTAGCTGCTGAGGCAAGTGTGGAAACTTTAGCGGAATTTCAAGGGAATGGATATGGTACTGAGGTTGTTACAGCCTGGGCCTTATCAATACAAGAGGAAAAGCGCATTCCACTTTATAGTACTGCTTGGGATAACTTTGCTTCGCAAGCAGTGGCAAGCAAACTAAAACTTATTAACTATGGAATGAATTTACATATTGATTGAATTTTAAGTATTGTTTCGTTCTATTCGTTTGTATTCGAATATATGGATTAATGTAAATGGTGATATGGTGAATATTAACATTCGGTTAACACCTAATTAACAATCTATCAAAACTGACTTAATAAATGCGTAATATAGTAAAGGTAACAAAATAAATAGGGTAGAGAACATTTGAGAACACCCACTTACATATAATGTGCCACTTTCTTAGGTGTGCTCTATTCCCTAGAGTTCAAATAAGGAGAAAGGCGTTCTATGTAAGTAGGTGTTTTTAGTTTGGATAAAAATAGAACAGTTAGGTGGAAAAAATGTTTAAAGAACCTTATATTGCGATGATAAAGGATTGGAAAGGATACAAAGCATACAAAAAATTGCCGAAAACAGTTTTTCTTATGACTGGTTCAATGCTGGAATTACCAGAGCGTGTATATGAATTGCAGAAACATGGACATGATGTATTTCTTCATTGTGATTTTATACAAGGCTTAAATACGAATACAGAGGAAGCGCTTTTGTATATTCAAGATGTTATCGGGGCACAAGGTATTATTTCAACAAAGGGTTCAACAATTCGAAATGCTAATAAAATTGGATTGAAAACAATTCAACGTATTTTTATTGTAGATACTTTATCCCTTACTAAATCAATTGAAAATTGTAAAACGACTAAACCAAATGCAGTAGAGATTATGCCGGGGATTATGCCTTCTATAATTAAACAGCTAGTAGAGGAAATAGAGTTTCCTATTATTGCAGGTGGGCTGATTCAAACGCGAGAAGATGCGGAAATTGCAATTCATGCAGGAGCAAGTGCGATTTCAACAAGTCATTATGAAGTATGGATACAAGAAGAAAAAAGGAGTGCAACCTTGTGATTGAATTGAAAAATGTTTCAAAGGTATATAAAAATGCAGAAGAGACAGCGGTTAAAGGCGTATCGGTTCATATTAAGAAGGGTGAATTTTTTGTTTTAGTTGGACCTTCGGGATGCGGGAAAAGCACATTATTACGAATGATCGCTGGCTTAGAAGAGATTTCTTCAGGAGATTTAATTATTAATGAACGTGTTGCAAATGATCTAGAGCCGAAAGACCGTAATCTATCAATGGTATTTCAAAATTATGCATTATATCCACACTTATCTGTAGAAGAAAATATTTTATTTGGACTTAAGGTAAGAAAAGTACAAAAAGAAGAGCGACAAAAGCGATTAATGGAAGCTATTGAAATGGTAGGACTGAAAGAGTATGTGAAAATGAAACCAGGCCAATTATCAGGCGGACAAAGACAGCGTGTTGCACTTGCCAGGGCAATTGTGAGTCAAGCACCAATCTGTTTAATGGATGAACCACTTTCGAATTTGGATGCGAAATTACGTGCGCAAATGAGAATTGAAATTAGAGAAATTCAGCAGCGATTAGGAATTACGATGATTTACGTTACCCACGATCAAATAGAAGCGATGACTATGGGAGATCGTATCATGGTTTTAAATAAAGGAAGTATACAGCAAGTTGGAACACCACTTGACATATATAACGAACCAGCAAACGAATTTGTTGCAAGCTTTATAGGTTCTCCTTCTATGAATATAAATGATGGGGAAGTAAATAAAGAAAAAGGTGTATTACATATAGGGCAATTGCAAATTCCATTATCTATTAGACAGTTAAAGCAATTACCAGAAGGAACAATTCGCATAGGCATGCGCCCTGAGCATATTGCACTGTCTGAGGAGGGACAAGAAGTGACGTTGCAATCTGTAGAAGTATTAGGGAATGAATCTATATTGAACTTTGCGGTAAATGGAACAACTTGGAGTGCGAAAGTCATCGGACAGTTACTCTTGAACAAAGGTGACAAAGTAAAATTATTATTCTCGCAAGAAAAGTTATGCTTCTTTAATGAAAACACGAATGAACGCTTAAAAGTGGTAGCTGAAGAAGAGTTGAAAGTGGTGGCGAAATAATGATCGAAGTAAGTAAGTTACCAGTTCAAACAAAGGTGTCAAAAAAGAAAAAATTATGGGGGAGAACGAAAGATTTAAGAATAGGATTATTGTTTTTGGCGCCATCTATTTTGTTATTTTCGATTTTTTTGTTCTATCCATTGTTTAGGACAATTTACTATAGCTTTTATTTAACCGATATACATGGGGAAGCTAATCTTTTCGTTGGCTTAGAAAATTATCAATACTTATTCTCTGATCCAGCCTTCTACAAAAGTATAAAATCAACTTTATTATTTGTTTTATATACAGTGCCTACGAGTATTATATTTGCTTTGTTTCTTGCATTGATTGCAAATGGAAAAGTAAGAGGTATTGGGTTATTCCGAGTTCTGTTTTCTTCGACGATGGGAATATCAGTAGCTGCTAGTGCAGTGATTTGGCTATTTTTATTTCATCCAAGTGTAGGATTATTTAATAATATATTAGCTTCTATGAACCTTCCTGCAATCGCATGGTTAACGAGTCCGGACTGGGCACTATTCTCTGTATCAGTTACAACAGTTTGGGTGAATACAGGTTTTGCATTTTTAGTTATATTAGGTGGTTTACAAAATATCGATACGTCGTTATATGAGAGTGCATCTATAGATGGTGCTAGTTATTTATATAAACTTCGCCGTGTTACATTACCGATGCTATCACCAACTTTATTCTTTATTGTAACAGTAACATTAATTAGTGCGTTCCAAAGCTTTGGACAAATTGATATTTTAACGCACGGTGGACCAAATGATGCAACGAATTTGATTGTGTACTCGATTTACAAAGAGGCGTTTGTGAATCATCAATTTGGAACAGCAAGTGCACAAGCAATGGTATTATTTGTTTTCATTTTCCTTGCTACATTACTTCAATTTAAGTTTGCTGAGAGAAAGGTGCATTATAAATGATTGTTAAACAGTGGAAACAAAATTTCCTATTATACATGCTGCTCATTATTAGTGCAGTAATGGTATTTTTTCCTGTACTGTATGCATTTTTAATAAGTTTTATGACACCAGACGATGTTCAAATGAGAAGGTTATTTCCGACCCAGTTTACTTTTGATAATTTCATTAATATTTTTCAAAAAGTACCACTTTTTACATACTTATATAACAGTTTAATTGTATCGACAGTCGTTATGATTGGACAACTTATCGTATCAAGTTTAGCAGCTTATGCTTTTGTTTTTCTTCAGTTTAAAGGGAGAAACTTAATTTTCTTCCTGTTTATTTCAACGATGCTTATTCCGTGGGAAGCAACGATGGTGCCTAACTTTTTAACGATTCAAAACTTTGGTTGGATCAATAGTTTCGCCGGGATGACAGTGCCGTTTTTTGCAACAGCTTTCGGTATTTTCTTGTTACGTCAACATTTTATGACACTTCCGAATGAACTGAAAGAAGCTGCGTTTATTGAAGGGATTGGAAATATAAGATTTTTATTCAGCGTTGTAATTCCGTATTGTAAAACGAGTTTTATTACGCTTGGAGTATATAGCTTTTTAACAACATGGAATATGTATTTATGGCCACTTTTAGTGACCACTGATGAAAAAGTAAGAACAGTGCAAATCGGTGTGAAGCAGCTTCAGTCTCAAGAAGTTGCAACTGATTGGGGAAGCGTAATGGCCGGTGTTACGGTTATCGTTATTCCAACATTGATTTTACTATTTTTAGGGCAAAAGCAATTACAACAAGGATTAACAAAAGGTGCAATTAAATAATTAAGAGAAGGTGAGATTTAAATGAATCTAGTAAAAAAAGGTGCTGCTCTATTAATGGTAGCAACAATGGCATTATCTAGTGTCGCTTGTTCAAATAGTAAAACAGAGGGAAAACCTGAAGCACAGGCAAAAGTAGCACCAGTTGAAAAAAATGGTGATAAAACAGTAATTCGCTTCTGGCATGCGATGGGTGGAAAAACACAAGGAGTACTAGATGGTCTTGTTGCAGACTATAATAAGTCGCAAAATAAATATGAGATAAAGGCAGAGTTCCAAGGAACATATGAAGAGTCTTTAACGAAATTTAGAACGATGTCTGCAACGAAAGAAGCGCCAGCTCTTGTTCAATCGAGTGAAATTACAACGAAATATATGGTTGATAGTAAAAAAATCACACCAATTGATAGCTGGATAAAAAAAGATAAGTACGATACGTCAAAATTAGAAAAAGCAATTACAAATTATTATTCAGTTGATGGAAAAATGTATTCTATGCCATTTAATTCATCTACACCAGTATTAATTTATAATAAAGATGCTTTCGCAAAGGCGGGCTTAGATCCAGAGAAAGCTCCGAAAACATATGCGGAATTACAAGAAGCAGCGAAAAAGTTAACGATTAAAGAAGGCGGAAATGTAAAACAATATGGATTCTCCATGCTTAACTACGGTTGGTTCTTTGAAGAATTGTTAGCGACACAAGGTGCTTTATATGTAGATAACGAAAACGGTCGTAAGGATGCTGCAAAGAAGGCGGTATTTAACGGTAAAGAAGGACAGAAAGTATTTGGAATGTTAGATGATTTAAATAAAGCTGGCGCACTTGGAAAGTATGGAGCAAGTTGGGATGATATTCGTGCCGCGTTCCAGTCTGGACAAGTTGCTATGTATTTAGATTCTTCAGCAGGTGTTCGTGATTTAATTGATGCATCTAAGTTTAATGTAGGTGTTTCATATATTCCGTATCCAGAGGATTCGAAACAAAATGGTGTTGTTATTGGTGGAGCATCATTATGGATGACGAATATGGTTTCAGAAGAAACGCAACAAGGTGCTTGGGACTTTATGAAATATTTAACGAAGCCAGACGTACAAGCAAAATGGCATACTGCAACAGGTTATTTCTCAATTAATCCAGATGCATATAATGAGCCATTAGTAAAAGAGCAATATGAAAAATATCCACAGTTGAAAGTAACAGTAGATCAACTGCAAGCGACGAAGCAATCTCCAGCAACACAAGGGGCTTTAATTAGTGTATTCCCAGAATCACGAGATGCAGTTGTAAAAGCATTAGAAGCGATGTATGACGGGAAGAATAGTAAAGAAGCGTTAGATGAAGCTGCCAAAGCAACAGATAGAGCAATTAGCATTTCAGCTCGTACGAGTCAAAAATAAGAGAAAGCCGTATCCTTAAAAGGGATACGGCTTTCTTTATAGGGAGATAAGGGATCAAAGAAATGATGAAGTCTTATCTCTTTTATATGAGTAAAGGGTCTAGAGTGAATGTTGTCCTTTTCATTATTTATTTAACTCCATTGCGACTTGTTTACCATTTACGAAAACCTCTACTACCGCTACTACAACTTCCATTACTTTTTTCATCTCTCATCTCTCCTTGTTTTTTGTTTCATTTCTTACTTTCAGTATAAGGAGATACAGTAATTACAACTATCGAATTGGATGACAAGAGACTTACATTGTTATAAGGATAATAGTTTAGTTTGTAATAAAGTGAAACTTTAATCAGCGGGGGCCTTACGGCCCATTAATGCGAGATAAATATGATTCGGGATTTCAATTCTGAACTTTCTGTCGTTTTGAACTATAATTAGAAAGAGGGGGGATAATATGAAAAGAATTCTTGTTATTAGTGATATTCATGGAGAGATAAAAAAGTTTGAACAGTTATTGGAAGAAGCTCAATATGATGCGAAACAGGATCAATTAATCTTACTGGGAGATTATGTAGATCGTGGTCCAAATGCGCGTGCTGTAATTGAAAAGGTAAGAGAATTGAAAGAAGAGGGAGCACTCATTTTAAAGGGAAATCATGAAGATATGATGATTAAGGCGTTAACGACAAATGAGGAACATTCATGGAACCATTGGGTAAAAAGAAATGGTGGAGATAAGACATTATATAGCTATGGATTTGTAGAAGAAGATATTGCGGTTAATGAGAAAGACTTCCAAAAACCGATTTTACACTCTCGTGTATTAGAGGAACATATAAAGTTTATTCAAGAATTAGATCATTACATTGAAACAGAAGAGTATATATTTGTACATGCTGGGGTTGAACCGATGAAACGAGTTTCTGAATCTGAACCATATACGTTAATGTGGATCCGTAATGAATTTCATAATGGATATAGCGGTGAAAAGGTTGTTGTATTTGGGCATACGGAAACAAAAACGCTTCATGGTAGTGAGGAGTGCGGAGTGTATTTTGGTAGTAATCGTATTATTGGAATTGATGGCGGGGCTGTGTACGGTGGTCAGCTAAATTGTTTGGAATTGCCGAGTAAAAAGGTATATGTAATAAAAAATTGAAAGAGATAAGAGGAATCTTATTTCTTTCAATTTTTTATTAAGCTAAATTTAAGACAAAGTTTTTATAATAAAATTTCAAAATTTTAGAAGGAAATAGTTAAAAATGAAAATACGTAATGTAACTACATTCTTTTGTTATGAAGAGAAGAAATGTAATAATAAATAGAATTGAACTATTTGATGGAAGGTGAGAGCATGCGCTTACTTGTAGTAGAAGATAATGCCTCGTTATTAGAGTCTATCGTACAAATTTTGCGTGATGAATTTGAAGTAGATACGGCAATAAATGGAGAAGATGGATTGTTTTTAGCGCTTCAAAATATATATGATGCAATTTTGCTGGATGTGATGATGCCAGGGATGGATGGATTTGAAGTAATTCAAAAAATACGTGATGAAAAGATTGAAACACCAGTCCTGTTTTTGACAGCGAGAGATTCTTTAGAAGATCGGGTGAAGGGATTGGATTTTGGTGGAGATGACTATATCGTTAAGCCATTTCAGGCCCCTGAATTAAAAGCGAGAATTCGCGCTTTACTACGCAGAAGTGGTAGTTTAACAACGCAGCAAACGATTCGTTATAAAGGGATTGAATTGTTCGGAAAAGATAAAGACGTTCAAGTAGATGGACAAAGTATTAAGTTGACATTGAAACAATATGAGCTACTAGAGTATCTCATTCAAAATAGCGGGAAGATTTTAATGCGTGAACAAATTTTTGATCGTGTTTGGGGATTTGATTCAGATACGACAGTAGCCATTGTGGAAGTGTATGTGCATCATTTGCGTAAAAAATTAGAACCATTCGGTTATCAGAAAGATATTCAAACTGTTCGAGGTATTGGATATATATTAAAAGAACAATGAAAAAGGGAAGTATGTTTCAAAAGACACGCATTCGTTTGACTATAGTGAATTCATTAGTATTTATCCTATTAATAGGTATATTAGGTAGTATTATTTATTCATACACATATAAGCGTATTTATAATGAAGTGGATCAATCTATAAAAATGATGGATCAGTATAGAGAAAAATTAGATGTTAAAATACCACCAAGAAAACGTATGGAGAATATCCAAATTGGAGATCCGCGAGTAACTAGAATAACTTGGAATGGGAAAATAGTGAAAATAGAGGGCGATAATCGTAAATTCCGTTCAATTTTTGAAGAGAATTTGGAAAAGTTTTCTCCGGAAAAAATAGGGGAGTTACAAGATATCAAAGTACAAGGACGATATTTTAGAGCATTTTCGCTTCAAAAAGATGGAGAAATAGTTCAAATCGTGCGAGATATAACAGCGGAAGAAGGAATGTTAAATACTTTATTTTTAATCCTCGTTATAGGTTGTAGCATAGGAAGTTTATGTGCGATAGGTATCGGCTTTTTCCTAGCTGGCAGAGCACTCGTACCTATTCAAAATTCATGGGAGAAACAGCAGCAATTCGTTTCTGATGCATCACATGAACTAAGGACACCGCTTGCAGTTATTCAATCAAAAACGGATGTGTTATTTCAGTCACCATCCGCTACGATAGAAGAAAAAGCGATGGATATTTCTACAATTTCAAAAGAATGTAGGCGGTTATCAAAACTCGTTAGTAATTTATTATTACTAGCACGTTCTGATTCTAATCAAATTGAGATGGATAAAAAAACATTTGAACTTGATAAATTGTTAGAAGAAATAGTAGCTCCATATAAAGAGATTGCTTCTTATCAAGAAAAAGAAATGATACTAAAAGTAGAACGTGACGTATCTTTTATGGCTGATAGAGAGCGGATTCATCAAATGATGGTCATACTGTTAGATAATGCGATGAAGTATACAAACGAAGGCGGGCATATTCAAATTGATTGCACGCAAACGAGTAGTTCGATTCGCATACAGGTGAAAGATGACGGGATAGGAGTGAAAGAAGAAGATATTCCGAAATTATTTGATCGTTTTTATCAAGGGGATAGAGCAAGAAGTACGTCAGAAGGAGCTGGATTAGGTCTTTCAATCGCAAATTGGATTGTAGAAAAGCATTACGGAAAAATATCAGTAGAGAGCAAATGGGGAGATGGCACTTGTTTTGAAGTGATTTTCCCTAAAAACCAAAAAATATAAGTAAGAAGACGATCTTGTTTTTACAAGGTCGTCTTTTTTTAAGACAAAGTTAAGAAACTATTTATATTATATATGGCATGAAGAAAGTTCGTTACATGAAGAAGAGACTAGGTGTATGTGAGTGGGGTTTATCAATCATAATGTTATCTCAAGCAGCGATGAGATATATGTATAGTATTAAAAAAACTAGGGGAATGATGGGAAAGAAAGTATAAGAGGGAGGAATTAATTTTGAAAAAGAAAATGATGACGGTATTCACTATTGGAGTAATGAGCTTAAGTATATTAGGGGGTGCCTCTCCTTCTGAAACATCAAAAGGAAAGACAGATTACACACAACGTAGTAAAGAACAATTAAATAATGGAAAGATACATGCTGTGCATACAGAAGAAAAGGCAGAGAATCTAGGTATTGAAACGGAAGGGAAAGAACAAATTACGTTAGAAAAAGAAATTCATGAGACAGAAGTAGGAAGAGAAGCGAAGCAGCTAGGAATTTCGATTGAAGGAAAAGATGTTGGGACGCTGTCAGAAGAAATCTATGAAACAAAAGTAAAGCAAGAAGCGTTAAAACTAGGCATATCTATAGAAAATACATCAATTGTAAATTTAATTAATCAAATTAATACGATTAAAATTAATGATGAAGCGGATAAATTAGGTATTTCGACAAATGGAAAAGAAATAGAGGACATTGCAGAAGAAATCTATGGAACGAAAGTAAGAGAGGAAGCAGGGAAGTTAGGTATTTCACCAAAAGGAAAAGAGATAGAAGTGTTAGCACAAGAGGTGTACGAACAAAAAGTGCAGGAAGAAGCAAAAAAATATCATATTGATTTATATGGGAAAGATATATATCAAGTATTAAGAGAAATTAATGAACAAAAGGTGCTACAATTGGCAGATGAGCTTAATATGGACAAAGCGAACATGAATATTCAAGAGCTAACAGAAAAAATAAAAAAAGATCAACCTGAGAGAGAAAAAGAACTAAATTTTGTACCAGTGATTCGAACGGATGCTGACGCATTTTATTCTTATTTAACGAACTAAAAAGGGCGTGAGAGTGATACGGAGGTTTAAGTGGTATATATGTATAGCATTACTAGCTATAGCGGTATGGAGTGTATATACAAATGGAATTACAAAGTATGGGGAGAAGTGGACATTCTTCAATATACAAAACGGGAAAGAACCGGAATTTAGTAATAATGATGAAAAGGTCATTTTATCAAGTGTACCATTAATTCAGCAACTACCAGAGCTAGATAGAGGCTGTGAAGTGACAAGCTTAGCGATGATGTTACAATACGCTGGTGTTTCAGTGGATAAGATGACATTAGCAAATGAAATAAAAAAAGTTGATTTTATAGACGATGGTGTGCGCGGGAATCCAAATGAAGGATTTGTAGGTAATATTTATACATTTTCTGAATCGGGATATGGTGTATATCATGGGCCACTTTTTCAGTTAGCGGAAAAATATTTACCTAATAAAGCTGTAGACTTAACAGGGAAGAATATAGAAGAAATTTATAAGAGGATAAAAGCAGGGCAACCTGTAGTCATGATCACAAATGCAACATTTGCACCATTAGATGCAGCTGAATTTACTACATGGGAAACAAATAGTGGAGATGTTTCTATTACGTATAATGAACATTGTGTTGTACTTATTGGATATGATCAGGAATTTGTATATATTCGAGATCCACTTGAGGATAGCTTAGATGTAAAAGTACCGAGAGAAACCTTTGAACAGGCATGGGTACAAATGGGAAGTCAGGCAATTAGTTATGTAAAGAGCGTCAAATAAATTAGGACGAAGAGTTTTAGTAATATGACTATAAGGCGAAGGGTAAAGATTTAAGGATTATAAGAGAAGTTTTATAGAGTAGAAGCTGTTAAGAAATAAGAGAACTTAAGCATATATAATGCTAAAGTTCTCTTATTTTTATGATTAAAATACGTATAAGGAGTGGATATGCAAAAATGCATAATTGACGAAAAATTTACATGTTATCATTATATATTGTTTTATGCATGTTAATTGTATAAAATGACAC
>NZ_JBEUTW010000042.1:0-1242 GCF_040492675.1 Bacillus sp. AP50 | reverse complement strand
GTGTTTATCTGAGATTAAAAAAACTACATTAATTGATATGGGAATTTTATTACATTACATGATTTTCAATGAAAAGTTAGATGTAGATATTGTCTTGGAAAAAAATAAAGTACTAGAGGAAACTCCTAATAAAAATGTGAAACCTGATTTATATATTTTAAAACGTCGACAAAACAAACCTAAAACGCACAATATGGCATTAGTAAATGATTTCTTTTCGACTATCAAAGAAGGAAATAAAAAAAAGTTAATACAGTATATGTATGCGGTTTCGCAAGAAGATGTTGAACTTATGCTAGTAGAGGATCCGCTCAGGAATCAAAAAAACCTTGGAATTATTGCGATTACCTTAGCCACTCGATATGCAATAGAAGGAAATCTGCCACCAGATATTGCTTTTGCCCATAGTATTTTATATATACAAACCCTAGAACAATTAGATAATGTAGAATCTGTAAAGCGATTATCAGGGGACGCTTTACGTACCTTTGCAGATCGTGTGAAAGAATACAATGCAAAAAAGTATTCTTACGCGGTTACTACATGTATAAAACATATTAATAAAAATGTTTACGATGGAATATCTCTGAATGAACTTGCTAATCATTTAGAAATTACGCCTACTTATCTGTCTAAACTATTTAAAAAAGAAATGGGAATTACTTTAAGCGAATATATTCAAAGGGAACGAGTGGAAGAAGCAAAGAAATTATTAACCCTCACTACTTATTCGTTATCAGATATCTGTGCTTGGCTTAACTTTAATGACCAAAGTTATTTTATAAGAGTTTTCAAAAAAATCACTAGCATGACTCCTAGGCAGTACCGTGAAAAATATACAATAATATAAGCTTGTTATTTGCTGTCTCCAATGTAAAGACTTAAACATGGGTGTAAGTATCCCAAAAGATGAAAATACTGGACTTATTACTCTAGAAAGAGTTTGTGATTTGTCTAGAAAAAGAACTTGTATTCAAATAGACGTATGAGATTAACCAGATATTATCTTGTTAGCGGAACAGTTTCAATTTTTAGGAGTTAGAAAAATAATGGAGAAACAAAGTATATCTATTTTTTTAATAACAATCATGTGCTGAATTTATCCCGCTATTTGCCGGGCAGTAAGACCTCCATCTAAAAATTCAGCGAAAGCAAAGAAGTTAGGTGGGGGGCGGGCTGCCCGTAAAAGCCCGATTGGTGTGGGCTAATAATCAGTGGGGATGAACAAAACCCCCACTGATT
>NZ_JBEUTW010000041.1:0-6678 GCF_040492675.1 Bacillus sp. AP50 | reverse complement strand
CTTTACATGAATAAGGTATATAATATATAAATAACGATTAACTGAGGTGAGAGTATGGAAGATACATATAAAATCCCAAAATTAGAAACAAAGCGTCTTTTATTAAAAAAACTAGATTTTCATGATTTAGATGATTTATTTGAAGTCTATTCGGATCCTCAAACAACTACATATGTACCTCGAGAGGTACATAAGAATAAAGATGAAACTCGTATTTTTTTAGAAAATACGATGGATACAGCTAAGAAAGGTAAGTCTTTCATATGGTCTATTATCTTTAAGGGGGATCAGAAAGCTATTGGCACCTGTGGCATCTGGAAATTATCACACAGTAGCGCTTCTTTAGGAGCCGTTATTAACCCACTGTATTGGGGAAAAGGAGTTATCGTTGAAGCTTTAGAAGAACTAATAAAGTTTGGCTTTCAAGAATTAGATTTAAATCGTATTGAAGGTAGATGCGACATAAGGAATACAGCGTCTGAACGAGTTATGCAAAAGCTAAAAATGACATATGAAGGAACATTAAGACAAAGTGTAATGATCAATGGTATGTATTGCGATTCTAAGGTATATTCTCTTTTAAAACATGAATACGGTAACTTTCGATAACGAAAATTATGTAAATATGTAATGTTATCAGACGACTAAATGAGGTACCGTCACATTGCCATAAAGCTAAGGTTTCACACTGTTCATTAAGCAAAAAAGACGTTATTCTTACTGTAGAATTATAGGAAAGGATGGCGTTTTTTGTATGTCTAATTCTGTATCTGATGACTTACAATTATTTGCACAGGAGATTAAGAGTCTTTTATCCTCAAATACCTTACAGAATCTAGCTAGAGATGTTGGATTTGTACAGCGAACAAGTAAGTAGCTTTATGTGTATGGATGAGTCAAAATGTCGCTAAAACCTCTTTAACTCAGTTATGTAGCTGTTTAGAAGCATCAACAGAAGTGCTCATCAGTCCTGAAGGACTGAATCAACGGTTTAATGAGGCGGCTGTCCAACTTTTACAACGCCTACTAGCTGAACTACTAAACAAAAAAATGGACGCATCTATGCCGATTTCTTCGCCATACACTTCTGTTTTCAAGCTTGTTCGTATTTTAGATTCAACTGCATTTCAACTCCCAGATGTATTTTCATCGGTTTATCCAGGTGCAGGAGGATGCAGCCATACAGCTGGAATAAAAATTCAACTTGAGTATGATTTGTTAAGTGGACAGTTCCTACATATTCATACAGGCCCAGGTACACAACATGATCGCACTTACGGCTCTCTGTGTGCCCCAACTGTGACAGCGAATGATTTATGTATCCGAGATTTAGGTTATTTTCATTTGAAAGACCTTCAATATATACAAGATAAGGAGGCCTACTATATCTCTCGTATCAAGTCGAATACACGTATTTATCAAAAAAATCCTACCCCTGATTATTTTCAAGATGGAAGAATTAAGAAAGGTACAGAGTATATACAGATAGATATGGAGACGTTAATGAACTCCCTTCAACCAGGACAAACATGTGAAATAGCTGATGCTTATGTAGGAATGATTGATAAAATGCCAGCTCGTGTAATTGTTCATCGATTAACAAAACAACAGCAACAAAAACGATTACAAGATCAAATTGTAAGAGAAAAAAAGAAAGGAATGAAGTATTCTCCTCGTAGTAAACGACTCAGTGGTATCAATGTATATATGACAAACACCCCTACAGATATTGTCCCGACGGGACAAGTACATGATTGGTATTCTTTACGTTGGCAAATCGAAATTTTATTTAAAACGTGGAAGTCATTCTTTCAAATTCATCATTGTAAAAAGATAAAACCAGAACGACTGGAGTGCCATTTATATGGTCAATTGATTGCCATTCTACTCTGTTCTTCTATCATGTTTCAAATGCGACAATTGCTCCTAATGAAGAAAAAACGAGAGCTATCAAAGGTGTTACTTCGCTTGTTCAATCTCCTACAGCAAAACGGGCGGAAATCTCATCGATATGAGAAAAAAACGGTCTTTGATATATTAGGTGTCGTTTACAATTGTACCATGTCTGATAATCAAGCCGCTTAATTCAAAAAATGAAAACCGTTAGGGTTTATTTCGTATGCAAATCTTTTAATCTCCTACACTTGCCCTTTAGAAAAAAGAAACACTCTCGCCTAAAATTGACTTTGCATAATCTTAGCTTGATAGCGATGGGGTCCCGCCAACAAAACGCGAATTTCGTACGCTAAGGATTTACTAAGTTAAAAAACTTGAGTTTACCGTACGTTAAGAGGGTTCCTTAAACGATATTTAATGTTTGTTATGGTACTTTGTTTTGGGTAATGAGTTTTGGAACTGATTTTTGAACATATTTCTGTTAGTTTCGTTAGAACTCAATAAGGTTCCTTAAACGACCGTTTTTGGTTCTGTTTTATTGAAAATAAAAAAGAGTCTGGATGCAAGACTCTTTTTTTTAACATAGTTTATTAATAGATTGCTTTCGTATTAAAACTACTATTACTCCACCGCATATACATACTCCATAAATAATGCTTGCGATATTTCCGAAGATTTCTAATCCAAAAGGGAGTAAAAATGTAGCAATTCCTCCTACATAAGCAAATATACCGAATAATTTAGCTAATTTATTTTTATCACCAACAAAAGTTTCTTCCTGATATCCTGCAATAAGAGATAAGCGTTTTTTTATATGAATTTGGTAACCACTTATCATAATAATTAAACTAAGAATCGTGCAAATCCCTAATCCCACCAACATTTTCACTGTCCTCACCATCCTTTTCATTATTTTACCATATTCAAGTTAGTGTTTTATATGCTTAACGTACGAATTTCGCGTTATGTTGGTGGAACCCCATGCCCATCAAGCTAAAAAGAACGAGTTACCCCAAAACAATAAAAAGCGGGCGAAATGTACACGTTTTTCGTTCTGAGGGTATTATGAGATCTTAAGTTGATGGATGGATGTGTGGCGAGACTATATGAAAGAAAGCTTTGCTCTTTTAACCAAAAACGGTCGTTTATGGTTAGATGAAATACTTACAGCTTTTTATGTGGTGCCCATTTTTTAAGATGTAATAAAAGGTAGAATAGTTGTATCAGGAATTTGCCAAATTCCTTGTATCTGTTGTCCCATATGGAAGAATCTCGTATATTTTTGCAGCAAGTGCCTGAGGAGACTCCCTTGACCCTCTTTTAATCCAATCGGTAACAATATTGAAGATACCGCCTGCTAAAAACAGGATTTGCATTCTGCTCATGTCATGATCGTGTGTAATATCCGCTTGAAAGACCTTTTCCATTGTGTAATTCAAGTAATTAAGCATCATATTAGATATATTTGAATCAATTAACTTTCCTGACGGCTTCTGTGCAGAGACAAATCCCTCTATGATATATTCAATAATTAGCTGCATACTTTCATACGGATCCAAACTATCAACCTCTTTCAAGAATTGTTGAACAATTTCATCCACGGATGCTTGCACGACGTCGTAAACGTTGCGGTAGTATTTATAGAATGTGACTCTGGCAACTCCAGCCTTTTTACAAATAGCTGTTACGGTTATATCTTGCAATTTATGTTCATGCAACAGTGCGCTCAATGCCTCCATAATGTATGTTTGAGAGTGTATACTGTCTTCTCTTGACTTCCTCAAAGCTAACACATCCCTTCATTCTGTTCGTTTTAAGTGTAAATAATCACATATTGCTTGAAAGATGAAAATTCACTGTTATACTTACACTTGTAAGTACAATTGTTAGTGCGGTGATAATTTCATTGTATAAAAGGACATTATCGCTGTCAATGTGTACCATTTTCTTTGTTTTTTACTGGCAATTTGTCGCCATTTTGCAAGCTATAAATAGGGAGGGATATTCAGATACAATCTATAATAAGTATTTTAAAATCTTGTTATATAAATAATATGTAATTTATGCATTTGTACGTTTCTAGATTACAACGTAAGAAGAATAATTTTTGATAAGAATAGGGTGAGATTTAATTGGCAAAACATCTGTATAAGTTAGGATATTGGGCAGTAAATCATAGGAAGAAGGTTGTATTCAGCGCACTCGCAATTCTTATTGCATTAGTGCTTTTTGCAGTCAACATGGGTTCCTCTTTCAAGGACGAGCTGAGTATTCCGAATACACCAGCAGATAAAGCAGGAAAAGTAATTGAAAAAGAGTTTAAAGCGATGCAACCAGCAGGTGCCCAAGTAAAAGTGGCATTTAAAGCACCAAAAAACGAAACCTTGGAGTCAGCGGAAGTACAACAGAAAATTGCAGGAGTTCTTGAAGAGATAAAAAAAGACTCAGCTGTTGATTCTGTGGCAGCACCGATGCAACTGCAGAACCTTAGTGAAGATAAGACAATTGGATATGCAGTTGTTACGTACAAAGTAAAAGCAGAAAAGGTTACAGAAGCTTCTAAAGATAAGATTTTAGATAGTATTGAAACAACAAGAGATGCCGGCATTCAAACGGAGTTATCAGGAGGCGATGTTACGTTTTCTGACTCAGAGACTTCAGGTATGACTGAAATTGTCGGAGTTCTTGTTGCCTTCGTAGTCCTGGCATTTACCTTTGTGTCTTTTCTAGTAGCTGGACTGCCGATTCTCACTGCGATAATCGGATTAGCAATTGGAATGCTAGGAATCATGATTGGAACCAATTATGTGGAAATCCAATCAGTTTCCTTATCATTAGCTGCCATGCTGGGACTCGCAGTAGGCATAGACTATGCACTCTTCATTATCAATCGTTTTAGACAGCAGCTTGCACAAGGAGATTCTGTTCCAGAATCTGTTGCCATCGCAACGGGAACAGCGGGAAGTGCCGTAATCTTCGCAGGATTAACTGTTATTATAGGTCTTTTGGGACTGTCTGTTACAAAGATTCCATTCCTGACAGCGATGGGCGTATCAGCTGCCTTTACTGTGCTTGCAGCTGTGTTGGTTTCCGTCATCATATTACCAGCCATTTTGGGACTTGTCGGCCATAAGATTGCCCCATCTAAACAAAATCGATTCTTGCAAAAGATGACTGGGGCAGGTAAGAAACATGCTGGTTCAAATAAATGGGGAGAATTTGTCATAAGACGTCCTCTGATTGTCACGATTTTCGCAATCGGACTACTTGCAGTGATTTCAATTCCGTTTTTCCATATGAACCTTGGCTTGCCTTCTGATGGAACAACAAAGTCCACAGAAACGACAGAAAGAAGAGTATATGATTTGTTGACGGAAGCGTATGGGGAAGGATTTCATGCTTCTTTAATGGTAGTAGCAAAATCAGAAGAAGCAACAGCTGAAACGCAAAATGCTATGAACACCATCGCAAAAGAATTGGGTAACCTACCTGACGTGAAAAGTGTGACACCAGCTATCCCTGGGCCTTCTGGAAAGATTTATATGATTTCTATTACACCAAAAACTGGACCTGACGATACAAAGACAAAGGATTTGGTAAAAGCAATCAGGGACAAATCGAACCAAACCGAGAAAAAAAATGAAATTGAACTAATGGTAACGGGCACAGCAGCGATGAATATTGATATCGTGCAAAAGCTGAGTGACGCCTTGCCAGTTTTTGCTGCCCTTATTGTGGGACTTGCGTATGTACTCTTAGTTCTAGTGTTTAGATCTCTGCTCATTCCATTAAAAGCAGTATTAGGGTTTCTACTTTCTCTTGGCGCTACGTTGGGAGCCGTGGTATTTTTCGTGCAGGATGGACATTTCCAAAATATATTTGGGTTCCCGGCTGCCGGTCCGATCTTAGCCTTCTTGCCTGTCATTCTGATTGGCATCTTGTTCGGACTCGCCATGGACTATGAGGTGTTCCTAGTGAGCAAAATGCGGGAAGTATATACGCATACAGGTGATCCGAAGAGAGCTATTGTAGAAGGAATGCGGGAGAGCGGGAGAGTTGTAGTCGCAGCGGGATTAATTATGATGTCTGTATTTATTGGATTCATGTTGGCGCCTGATACCATCATTAAATCCATAGGCATGGCTCTTACATTCGGTGTTTTCTTTGACGCATTCATCGTGAGAATGACAATCGTACCTGCAGTCATGATTCTCATGGGTAATTCAGCCTGGTACTTGCCAAAATGGCTGGATAAAATTTTGCCTAACATTGATGTTGAAGGAGAAAGCATTATACATCGCGTAGAAAACAAAAATGAAAAAATATATAAACAGAACCGTTAAATTTAATTCATAGTTGTATTCATTAAAAAAACCGCTTCCCTATAAAATAGGAGCGGTTTTTTAGAGAGAGTATGGATCCTCCTTCGCTAATTATGTAAATATATAAAAGGAACTAAGGTTTTGCACTATCCATAAAGCAAAAAAGACGTTATCCTTTCTGTATAATTATGGGAAAGGATGGCGTTTCTTTATGAATCTTTCGATTCTTGACGAACTTCAACCGATCGCTGAAGAATTACAACGACATATGTCTCCTCATGTTTTAGAACACCTAGCCAAAGAAAAAGGAACAAACCGAAAAAAGGTTGAAAGAACAAGCCAAAAGAGAAAAAAAGAAAGGTATTATCTACAAAGAACGGAGTAAAAGGCTGAGTGGAATCAACGTGTATATTACGAACATTTCTGCAGAAAATGTTCCAACGGAACATATCCATGACTT
>NZ_JBEUTW010000040.1:0-34341 GCF_040492675.1 Bacillus sp. AP50 | reverse complement strand
GATGTGTATAAGAGACAGGTCCAATTCTTCGTATCTTTTCATCTTTTTACATCAACTCCTAATGAAATGATAATAATCATTTCAAAGCGACATCTTTATTCATATTCCTCTCCTTTCTTTTCATTCCAATTTTTCATATTAAAATGATTTTATAGTATAAATTTGAGTGTATTGTAACATTTTTTGTAATATTTTGAATAGAAAGAAATAAATAGTTTCTCATGTTTTGTTTGTTTTTTTTACAGGAATCTTTTATAATCTTTTATGCGAACATAAGTTCTGTTTTTCGAAAAGAAGAAGTTTATGTGAAATGGAGAGGGTGTTTTATGTATCCTGAAGTCATTAAAAAGATGGCATTTTCAAAAGAGCATAGAGATTTATTATTGAAGCTATATAATAAAGAGATTACACGTCGTGAATATGATCGGCTTGTACAATCGCTATATAAACCTTCTAAAGAGGTTTACGAGGGATAGAAATGGGGGAGACAATCTAGTGGATTGTCTTTTTTAAATTTATGTATGTTCTGATAAAATTAAGGTTAGCCTTACTAGGGAGGTGAAAAGATTGCGGAAACGTTTATATATAGGGATTGGAATTATCTTCTTGATCGCTTTAGGTGGAATTGTATTTTGGTCAGCTTTACAAGGAAACCGTACAGAAAATTTTATTTTAAGACATATGGTGAATGACAATGGAACGCTTGCCACGTACCGTTTAGTAGATACTAAGGCAGGTACGGGTGAAGCAAAGGGACGTGAAGCTTTATCAGAATCAGCGGGATTATGGTTACAATATACACTTGATAAAGATGATCAGGCGTTATTTGATGAGCAAGTAAAGGTTATTCAAGATAATTTCGTATATAAGAATCATATCGTTTTATGGAAACTCTCTGAAAAGGGAGAGAGGCAGTCAGCTACAAATGCACTTATAGATGATCTTCGTATTATAGAACAATTATATCGTGCTTATGAAATGTATAAGGAAGAGCGTTATAAAAACCTTGCCGATCAATTAAGTGATGCTGTACTTCGTTATAATAAAAAAGATAATTATTATGTTGATTATTATGATGCAGATGCAGGGAAACAAAATAATTTTGTAACAACATCATACATAAATCCACGTGCATTCTCCTATATGAAGAAGTACGACAAAGTTTCTGCTCAGCAATATCAGGAAGTCGTTCAATTTTTAGCGGACTATCCAAGGCATGGCTGGGCATTCCCGAAAGAGTATAAAGAAGATGGTACATTTACGTACGATAAAGAAGTGAATCTTATTGACCAATCATACGTTGCATATCATCGAAGTTTAGGTGGTCTTTCATCAACTGCTTATTTGGAATTTATAAAGAAGAAATTCCAGGAGGATGGAAAGCTATACGGTCGTTACAATTTAGAAACGGGAAAACAAACTGTGAATTATGAATCGCCAGCCGCATACGGATTAACGATTTTGTACGTACTACAAACAGGTGATAAAAAGTTTGCGAAAGAATTGTATGATCATATGGCCACATTCCGAAATGATAACGTATTTAGTAGATATTATGGTGGATATGTAACAGGTGAAAATAATAATACGCATATTTTTGATAATGTACTACCACTTTTAGCTGAAATGGAATTAAAAAAGAGTGAACAATAAAAGTTGCCACCATATGAGGGTGGCAACTTTTATTTGTTGATATAATTTTACGTCCTAATGTTGGAGAAGTAATCAATCACGAATTCACGGAATTGCTGAGCTGTTTTTGATAAGTAGCGTTTTTTTGACCAACTTAATCCGATGGTTCGCTGACAATTGGGTTCAATAATACGCAACTTGCTTGATGCTAAAGTAGAGTTTTTTAATAAAGTTAAACTTGGAACAAAAGCGATGCCGAGACCTTGCTTAATGAGGTCGCTAATCACGGTCGGTTCATCTACTTCAAAAGCAATATGCGGAGTGAAACCAGCTTCTTTGCAAAATTCATCCGTTAAGTGTCGAAATCCATAGCCAGTGTTCATACTAATAAACGGTTCGTTTTTTACTTCATGCAGGTGGATATTTTTTCGGCCTGATAAACGATGGCCTGAAGGGACGACTAAGAAAATTTCTTCTGTAATAAGTGGTTCCCAAACAATCTCCTCACCTTCAATTGGCACAGAGGAGATACAAAAGTCAATTTCTATATTATCTAGTTGTCGTTTCATAGAAGGAGTGGATGCAAGAAATTGTTGGAATCGAACGTTAGGATGTTCTAGTAAAAAAGAGCCAAGTAGTTCTGGTAATATTCTTGGAATAGAAACGGCCAGTGTAATAGAGCTTTGTTGTAATTCGGCTAAATCTTTAATTTCTCGTTGCCCTTCACTTAATTCATGAAAAATACGTTCTACTCGTTTTAAAAATACTTTTCCGAAAGAATTTAAAGTAATCTGTCGGCCTTGGCGATCAAATAAAGGGACTCCTAAATCCTTTTCGAGTCTAGCAATTGTTTTGCTGAGTGAAGGTTGCGCGATATGCAATTCTTCAGCTGCCTTTGTCATGTGTTCTAGTCGTGCAACTGTCTGAAAGTATTTTAACTGGAGCAGTTCCATTTCGAGTCTCCTTTCTATAGACCAAAAGGAATGAATTAATAATTAAAGATGTATTATACAGTATGTAAAGTGACGTGTATAGTAAATCTGTTAAACCATTCGAAGGGTGTTAAATTAGAAGAGGAGTATGTTTCATGAAGGGAATTAAACTTATATTTAAAGATTGGAAAGCGATGTGGCACCATAAACATGGACGTATCGCTTTAATTTTTTTATTAATCGTTCCGTTAATTTATTCAGGATTCTTTTTAGCTGGATATTGGGATCCGTACGGAAAATTAGATAAATTACCTGTTGCGGTTGTGAATTTAGATAAGGGTGCTGCGATGGATGAAAAAACAATTCATGCAGGAGACGATTTTGTTAAAAATTTAAAAGAGAATAAGGAATTGGCTTTTCATTTCGTATCAGAAAAAAGTGCGGATGAAGGGTTAAAAGAAGATAAATATTATATGGTTGTTACGATTCCGGAAGATTTCTCTAAAAAGGTAAGTACACTTATGGATGAGAAACCAGAGCCAGCAAAGTTGCAGTACAAAGTAAATCCAGGTAAAAACTTTGTAGCGGCTCAAATTGGAACGACAGCTGTTGAAAATATGAAAACAAAAATCTCAAACAGTATTACGAAATCATATACAGAAGGTGTTTTTTCAAAGTTTCAAGATTTGGCACAAGGGTTGAGTGATGCAAGTAATGGTGCTGAGAAGTTACATGAAGGAACGACCGATGCAAAAAATGGAGCGAATCAGCTTGCGAATGGTATTGATCGTTTAAGTGACGGGACATCGAAATTGAAAGAAGGAAGTGACAAGCTTGCGTCTAGCCAATCTGCCTTAACGGGGGGAGCAAATGAGCTGAGTCAAGGAGCGACATCACTTCATAGTGGTATGGAGTTATTAGCACAAGGTGAAAAAACGTTACAATCAGGAGTTAGTGAATTAAGTGCTGGTACAAATGAATGGGTGAGCGGAAGTGAGAAGCTTGCTGAAGGGCAAGTAAAAGCGGATGGGGCGGCCAATAGTGTGAAACAACAATTAGAAGAGTACGTGAAAAATCATCCAGAAGTGCAGCAAGATCCCGCTTTTCAAAAAATTGTTGCTACGTCTAATGGACTAGCTAAAGCAACAAGTACTTTAAATAATAGCCAACAACAATTGACACAAGGTGCGAAGAAGCTAACTGATGGTCAACATAAGATTGAAGAAGGCATGAATACATTCGGATTTAAGTTAAATGAAGCTACTGCTGGAACGAAAAAGATAGCAGATGGTGCATCGAATTTGGCTGATGGATTTATGAAGTGGGGAAATGGATTTACATCCCTGCAAGAAGGTGTAAATCAGCTTGCGAGTGGTGGAACGGAGCTGAATAACGGTGCTAGTAAATTAACAAATGGACTTGTTAAACTTGATGATGGTGCGAAAGAACTTTCTACGAAATTAGGAGAGGGCGCAGAGAAGATAGCGGATGTTCGTAATGATGATGCACGCAATACGATGTTCTCAGAGCCAGTTCAGTTAGTGAAGTCAACAGTTTCTGACGTTCCTAACTACGGTTCAGGCATTGCACCATATTTCTTATCACTTGCATTTTATGTTGGCGGAATTATGGCATCGAATATTTTACCTCTTGGCCGCAGACAAAACATGAAGGTAAGCGGAACGGTACATTTTATTAATAAACTAGGATTGGTATATTTAATTGGACTCATTCAAGCGCTACTCGTAGATGTAGTTGTGCTAGGTGTTATGAAATTAGAAGTCGCAAGTGTGCCACTCTTTGTTTTATCAAGTATTGTTATTTCCTTTACGTTTATGACATTTATTCTTATGCTAGTAACAGTATTTGGTCTTGTTGGAAAGTTCTTAGCGGTAACGCTTCTTGTCCTGCAATTAGCGACGAGCGGAGGTACTTTCCCAGGAGAATTAAACATAGCTGTTCTTAGCAAAATTGGACAGTTTCTCCCAATGTCTCATTCTCTTAGAGGATTACAAGATGTTATTTCTTTAGGAGATTGGTCGCAATTACAAATGCAAATTTTAATATTGTTATGTTATCTCGTTGTTGCCGGTGGAATTGCTTGGATCACGAGTCATATACAGCATAGAGAAACGAATGTAGAACAAGTTTCTTAAAATGAAATAAGCTATCCGATTTTTTCGGATAGCTTATTTTTTATTTGCGTTCCATTACTGCAAAGTAATTATTTTCATTATCAGCAAAGTTGAATGCTCTACCAGTAGGTAAATCTACAACCTGTCCAACTGTGACATTTTTCTCAGAAAGATCTTTATATAGACGGTCTAAGTCATTTGAGAAGAACATAAGTGAAGGCGTATTTAGGTTTAGTTCAGGTTGCATCTTCGCGATTAACGCTTTATCGTGAAGGACGATGCTTGTTCCTGCTTCTTTCGCCGGTGCAATTTCAATCCAGCGGAATCCGTTTCCGTTATTTTCTTCCGCAATGATTTGGAACCCTACTTTTTCTGTCCAAAATTGTACTGTTTCGTCTTGGTTATTTACATATAGCATAATTTGTCCAACTTGATTAATCATAGGTGTCTCTCGCTTTCTTTTTATATGCGTATTATTATATCAAATATATGGCTTGAATAGTTTTTTATGATTTTTTCGTAATACAACCTTCGTCCATTTCATCTTTGTTGTAGGAGAAGGCCCTGTAATCCAAGTATGAAATGGTATTGTGCTACAAATGACCATTGTTGAAATAGAGATAATGGCCGTTAACACAAATAGTAATAGGGCATATAATATAGTATTTTCTTGCAGTGTGAATAAGGAAAGAAGTTTTGTGCATAGTTGCAAGAAGAATAAATGAGCTAAATAAGCACCATACGTGTAATTACCAATGAAACGTAACGTTTTATATAAGAAACCACGACGCTGTACTATCATAATAGATAACACATACAGTATGATAATTTCGCATACGATATATAAAAACATAGATGGTTTTAAATAGGTAGAAACAGTTAAATGAATAGAGTTTGCTCCGTAAAAACTAAACAACTCATAATTGATGAATAAAAATAAGATGAAAAATAATATTGTTATAAGCGGGATATGTTTTATGACGAATAGACGCCAAGTTTTTAGTGCTACAGCGGCAATGCCGCCCATAACGAAATAGAATGAGTAGAATAGAAATGATCGATCTGTATAATGTAAAATTGTTGAACTTGTTAATTTTTCTCCATTAAAAATATAGTGAGAAGAGAACCACATTAATAGAAAATATAGGCAAGCGAAAAAGGTCATATATTTATATATGTCTTTTTTATTTTCTGTTCGTTTTTGAAACCAATAAAAAAGTGTGCATAGTAAAGGGAACAATAAGTGAATTTGGAACATCATAATAACGTACCAAAGATGGGGAGCGGCTGTTCCGAGTAATAAACTTTTTATTCCACTTTGTAACGTAATAAGATTATTTGTTGTTAATAAGTAAAGAATAGACCAAAAGAAATAAGGAATGAGTAAGTGTATCGCTTTTTCGGAAATATATTCTTTATATACTAATTGCTTTGTATAGTGACGAATTAAGTGAAATCCAACGATAAATATGAATGCTGGTGCTGAGAATTTTGCAAGATTAAATAGCATGCCCATAATGAGGGATTGCTCAAGTAAGACATTTCCTTGATTCATTGTATATAATAAAGAACTTTGCAAAACGACAGCGAGAAATGCAATGCTTTGCAAAACTTTAAATTCTGGTGCGCTTTGTGTCATTGTGTCCATCTCCTTTTCCATACATGATTATAGTACGGAGAATGGATAAGAGGTGTGGAATATTTGTGAAGGTTTTAACAAATTTGTGGCGGAATGGATTAACAACAAAGAAAGAGGATGCTCAAAACGAGCATCCTCTTTCTATTTATTAAGCAAATTTGTTTTTGATCCAGTTCTTACCTTCTACAAGGCGAGCTGTCATTACGGCACAAGCGTTATCTGCTGTTACGTTTAACATCGTTGCAGGAGGATCAATGATTGTACTGATTGCTGCGATAATTGGCAATGCTTCTGGCGGGAAGCCATATAAAGAAACGATTAACATTTCACCAATCATACCGCCGCCTGGAATAGCGCCCATTACTGTTCCTACTAATAGAGAAACAACAAGTGCGATTGCTAATGTTTTCGGTCCTTCGAATTCCATGTTGAAAATACCGAATAAGAAAGCAATTTTTAATACGCCGCCTAAAACAGAGCCATCTTTATGAAGAGTAGAACCAAGAAGGACAACTGTTTCACGAACGTCTGAAGAAATACCCATTTTCTTTGTTGCTTCTAAGTTTGCTGGAATACTTGCGGCACTACTACAAGTTGCAAGTGATGTAACTGTAGGAGAGACCATGTTCTTCCAAAATACTTGTACACCTTGTTTGCGACCTGCAAGGTATGCATAGAATGTGAAGAATACAAAGAAATAAATGAGAGAAGCAGGATAGTATACCATTGCTGCTCGGAAGTAAGTTCCAAGAAGTTGTGGTCCGAATTCGCCAACTAATGCTGCGAAGTAAGCAGCAAGTCCGATTGGAGCGTAGTACATAATGAAAGATACAACCTTCATTGAAATCTCTGCACCAGCTTGTAGGAATGTAGCAAATGGCTTTCCTTTTTCGCCAACTGCTGAAGTTGCAATCCCCATTAAGATAGAGAAGAAAATAAGAGCTAACATATTTTCACGAGATAGTAACTTCGAGAAGTCAGATACTGTTAAAATACCGACGATTTGATCTGCAACACTAACAGCTTTGCCGGCTTTGTCAGGTTGTGTTAGTTCTAGTACAACACCTTGTGCTGGCGGGAATACTTTCACGACAATAATCATAAAAATAGCAGCTAAAATACTTGTAAATAAGAAAGTCCCAGCCATACTAGACATAATTTTACCGAAACGTTTTAATCCATCCATATTAGCAATAGACGATGCGATGCTAAAGAACACTAGAGGTACAACAATCGTAAACATTAAGTTTAAGAAAATGTCACCAAGCGGCTTTAAAGCAACTGCATCGGCACCCATGAAATAACCAATGAAACCACCAATTAGGATAGAAGATAACAAAATAAGTGGAAAGCGATATGCCTTCATAAATATATCCTCCTATCAATTAAAAAAATCATACTGAATTATTATAGCGAGTTAGCGTCCTCTTTACTAGGAGAATACGGATAAATGGAATAGCGTGAAAACGAAGAAATTTTTGTTTTTAAGCTCGGCATACAGCAGGAAATCTAGACATATATATTTGTAACCTAGTGGTGGCAAGGGATGCACCATAACTTAGGTAGAGAAAAAGGGGGAGGGAAGCGGGATGAATATTTTACTTTGCTGTGCAGCGGGAATGTCTTCCAGTTTGATTGTTACAAAGATGGAGAAAGCAGCAGAGGCAAGAGGGATAGAAGTAACAATCTGGGCAGTATCAGGTTCTGAAGTGAATAGTCATATTGATAAAGCTGATGTCCTTTTACTTGGACCGCAAGTACGTTATTTATTACCGAAAATGAAAGAACTATGTAAGGATAAAGGGATACCTGTTGATGTCATTCAATCTGTTCATTACGGACTTTGTAATGGAGAAGCTATCTTGCAAGCAGCTTTGTTAATGAAACCATGAGGAGAGTGGGATAGATGATACGGTTTTTAGAGAAGTATGTGATGCCGGTAGCAGGGAAGGTTGCAGAGCAGAGGCATTTACAAGCAATTCGAGATGGAATTATTTTAACGATGCCTTTCTTAATTATTGGATCGTTTTTCCTCATTATTAGTGCACTGCCGATACCGGGATATAACGATTTTATGGCAGGTTTGTTTGGGGAGAATTGGCAGCGAGCTTTAGGGTATCCAGTTAGTGCAACTTTTAATATAATGGCTTTAATAGCTGTTTTTGGAATCGCTTACAGACTTGGAGAGTATTATAAAGTAGATGCTTTAGCATCCGGGGCATTGTCGCTTGTGACGTTTTTACTTGCGACTCCATTTCAAGTTGCATATATTATACCAAGTACAAAAGAAAGTGTACTTGTAGAAGGCGCTATCCCAGCTGCATTAATGGGAAGCCAAGGGTTATTTGTAGCAATGATTATTGCACTTATATCTACTGAACTTTATCGGTTTATTGTACAAAAAAAGATAATTATAAAGATGCCAGAGACAGTTCCACCAGCTGTCACGCGTTCATTTGCAGCACTTGTTCCAGGATTTATTGTTGTAACAGTTATTTGGATTTTACGCTTAATTATAGAAAATACTTCTTTTGGCAGTATCCATAATATTGTAGGACAAATTTTACAGGAACCGCTTAGTGTACTTGGTGCTAGTCTTTGGGGCGCGATAATAGCAGTTATTCTCGTTCATGTTCTTTGGTCTTGTGGAATTCATGGTGCTACTATTGTTGGTGGTGTAATGAGCCCCGTTTGGTTGTCGTTAATGGATCAAAACCGAGTTGCTTTTCAAGCTGGGCAAGATGTACCAAATACGATTACGGCACAGTTTTTTGACTTATGGATTTATATGGGCGGTTCTGGTGCAACGCTTGCTCTAGTTGTCGGAATGTTACTATTTGCACGAAGTCAACAATTAAAAAGTTTAGGGAGATTGTCAATTGCACCTGGTATATTTAATATTAATGAGATGGTAACTTTTGGTATGCCGATTGTGATGAACCCACTTTTACTAATTCCATTTATATTAGTTCCAGTCGTGCTAACAATTGTTTCTTACTTTGCAATGGAATGGGGATGGGTTGCACGTCCGAGTGGGGCCGCTGTACCTTGGACGACACCTATTCTTTTTAGTGGATATTTAGGATCGGGCGGGAAAATTTCAGGTGTTATTTTGCAACTTGTTAACTTTGCGCTAGCATTCTTCATTTATTTACCGTTCTTAAAAATATGGGATAAACAAAAACTGGCGGAAGAAAAGGGGGAGTAAAGAACTACAATGGATACGATAGAGACGAAAGCTTTTCATTTAATCTTGCATGGGGGAAACGCGAGAAGTTGTTCAATGGAAGCAATTGATTGTGCGAAGCGTGGGGAGTTTACAGAAGCTGAAGCTAAATTACAAGAAGCACTAGAGGAATTAAAGGAGGCGCACCGCGTACAAACGGAGCTTATCCAGAAAGAGGCTGGTGGCGAAAAGACCGAAGTTACTCTTTTAATGGTACACGCGCAAGACCATTTAATGAATGCAATTACGGTGAAAGAATTAGCGAGTGAGTTTGTAGAGTTATATAGGAAGATGTCGGTGGATGAATGAACCTTGCTTATGCAAGGTTTTTTTATTTCACTAAATAGTGGGTTAAAATAATGAATTATTTTTCATTGAAAAAGTTTTTTTAGTGTTTTTTCATATTAAACACAACTAGACGACTAAACACTAATCTATTTTCATAAAGTTATGTGTTAAAAGCGTGTTGTTTTATAACACACTGTGTATTTTTTGGACGACACACTAATTGAAAGCGTTAACACACAAAGAAAATGCTCGAAAAAGCACTGATTTTAGTGGTTTTAAAAAGTTGGCACGCTAATTGCATTAATAAATAGCGTAAAGAAAAATAAATAAACATAAATTTTTTATACTACACAAGGGGGATTTTCAAATGAATATTTTATTATGTTGTTCAGCGGGGATGTCTACAAGTTTACTAGTTACAAAAATGGAAGCGGCTGCAAAAGCTCGCGGTCTAGAAGGAAAGATTTGGGCTGTATCTGGGGATGCAGTAAAAAACAATATCGACCAAGCAGATGTGTTATTACTAGGACCACAGGTTCGTTACATGCTCTCTTCAATGAAAACGCTTGCTGACGAGAAAAATGTTGGAATCGACGTTATCAATCCAATGCACTACGGCATGATGAATGGAGAAGCAGTTTTAGATCACGCATTAACACTTAAAAAATAATTAGGGGGGAAGCGAAATGCAAAAGTTTATTGCATTTATGGAGAAATATTTAGTTCCAGTCGCAGGTAGAATTGGATCGCAGCGCCACTTAGTTGCAATCCGTGACGGATTTATCGCAGTTATGCCTCTTATTTTAGTTGGATCATTTGCAGTACTTATAAATAACTTACCAATTGATGCTTTCCAAAACTTTATGAAGGGCACATTTGGTGACGCTTGGAAAGATGTCGGTGGCGGTATGTGGACTGGTTCCTTTGCTATACTCGCCCTCATAGTCGCAGTTGGGATAAGTTACAATTTAGCGAAATCTTACGGCGTCGATGCGTTGTCAGCAGCAATCATTACATTCGGTGCATTAATTATTATTTCTCCGACAACGCCAAAAGAAGGCGGTATTGATTTAGCGTGGACAGGGGCACAAGGTCTATTCGTTTCCATTATAGTGGCTCTTCTTGTAACAGAAGTGTTTAGATTCTTTGTTCAAAGGGATATTACAATTAAAATGCCAGATGGTGTTCCACCGGCAGTAATGAAATCATTCGCAGCGTTAGTTCCAGCATTCGTTATTTTGATTGTAACAGCAGGTATTCAATTAGCTGTGAAACTTGCGGGAACAAGCATTCATAAAATGGTATTTGAAACAATTCAATTACCATTACAAGGTTTAGCGGGTACATTACCAAGTGCAATTATTATTGCTCTACTTATTCACGTATTATGGTTCTTCGGATTACATGGTCCAAATATTATTGGGGGGATTATTGACCCAATCTATTTACCAGCATTAGAGAAAAATATGAAATTATTTAATGATGGTATGTCTGCATATGACGTACCGCATATCTTCACAAAACCATTCTTTGATGTATACGTATATATCGGGGGATCGGGTGCAACGTTAGCATTCTTAGTGGCAGTAATGCTTGTAGCGAAAAGTGCGCAGCTTCGCGGTGTAGGCCGTGTATCTATCGGTCCTGGTTTCTTTAATATTAACGAACCAGTTATTTTCGGTACGCCAATTGTATTAAACCCAACGTTAATTATCCCGTTCGTACTTACACCAGTTGTATTAGTTATTACTTCTTATACAGCAATCACTTTAGGATGGGTACCAAAAACAGTTGCGTTAGTTCCATGGACAATGCCACCAATCTTTAGTGGTTATCTTGTATCGGGCGGAAGCATCGCTGGTGCAGCACTACAAGTGGTGAACTTTGCTATTGCGGTAGTAATTTACTATCCATTCGTATTAATGTGTGACCGTACTTATGTACAGGCTGCAAAAGCTGAAACAAAAGGAAGCGACAATTCAGTATCACTTTAAAAAATATTATTCTGGCGAGTTCCTATAGCTCGTCAGAATAATTACCTTTATATCATGTTCAAAAAGATGATACTCATCTACAAGAACACCAAACTATCATTCATAAAATAATAATTTAATAGACATGTTCAAACTGAAGGGGTATTTAAATCGGTTGAACCTTATAGAGAGGGCGGTAATTATGATGACTACAGCAGAACAAATTCCATTCCAATTGATTTTAAATAGTGGTAACGCACGAAGCTTTGCGATGGAGGCACTTCAATTTGCCAAACAGGGGAAAATGGTAGAAGCAGATGAAGCGATGGTAAAGGCGAAAGAAGCGATTAATGAAGCGCATCATTTCCAAACAGAGCTCATACAATCAGAAGCAAGAGGAGAAAAAACAGAGGTTAGTGTTCTTTTAATTCACGCACAAGATCATTTAATGAATGCGATTACAGTGAAAGAATTAGCAGCAGAGTTTATCGATCTTTATAAAAAGCTTGAAGCGAAAGGGGAATAAAGCATGACTGGAATTAAAATTGCTACAATCGGCGGTGGATCTAGTTATACACCAGAGTTAATTGAAGGATTTATTAAGCGTTATGATGAGCTTCCTGTTCGTGAAATTTGGTTAGTAGATATTGAGGCAGGAAAAGAAAAGTTGGAAATAGTTGGTAACTTAGCGAAACGTATGGTGAAAAAATCAGGTTTACCAATCGAGGTACATTTAACACTTGATCGCCGTGAGGCATTAAAAGATGCAGACTTCGTAACAACACAACTTCGCGTTGGTTTATTAGAAGCACGTGCAAAAGATGAAGCAATCCCATTAAAATATGATGTAATCGGTCAGGAAACAAATGGTCCTGGTGGTTTATTTAAAGCGTTGAGAACGATTCCTGTTATTTTAGATATTTGTAAAGATATGGAGGAGCTCTGTCCGAATGCATGGTTAATTAACTTTGCAAATCCAGCTGGTATGGTAACAGAGGCAGTTCTTCGTTATACAAATATTCAAAGAGTAGTTGGTCTATGTAACGTTCCAATCGGAATTCGTATGGGTCTTGCAAGATTACTTGAAGTAGATGCGAGTCGTGTTCACGTTGATTTCGCAGGTTTAAATCATATGGTATACGGACTAGATGTATACTTAGATGGCGTAAGTGTAATGGACCGTGTGTTAGAGCTTGTGACAGATCCAGAAAAACAAATTACGATGGAAAATATCGCAGCGCTTAACTGGGAGCCAGACTTTATTCGAGGACTTCGTGCGATTCCATGTCCATACCATCGTTACTACTACAAAACACGTGAAATGTTAGAAGAAGAAAAAGAAGCTTCTGTTGAAAAAGGTACACGTGCAGAAGTAGTAAAACAATTAGAAAATGATTTATTTGAGTTATATAAAGACCCGAATTTAGATATTAAACCACCACAATTAGAAAAACGTGGCGGAGCTTATTATAGTGATGCAGCATGTAGCTTAATTACGTCTATTTACAATAATAAAGGTGATATCCAGCCTGTTAATACACGAAACAACGGAACAATTGCAAGCTTACCACATGATTCAGCTGTTGAAGTGAACTGTATTATTACGAAAGAAGGCCCAAAACCAATTGCAGTTGGAGATCTTCCAGTACCAGTTCGCGGTTTAGTACAACAAATTAAATCATTCGAGCGCACAACAATTGAAGCTGCTGTTACAGGGGATTATCATAAGGCGCTGCTTGCTATGACAATCAATCCGCTTGTACCATCAGATAAAGTTGCAAAACAAATTTTAGATGAAATGTTGGAAGCACATAAAGAGTATCTTCCACAGTTCTTTAAAAAGGTAGAGAAGTAAAAGCGGCGCTATTTAGCCCGCTTTTTTTATTCTATTAGGAGGTATTATGATGATTAAGTTAATTGTAAATGCAGATGATTTCGGTCTTACAGAAGGTACAAATTACGGCATTATTGATGGTCATATAAATGGACTTGTAAATTCAACGACGATGATGATGAATATGCCAGGAACAGAGCATGCGGTACGCTTAGCGAAAGAGTATAACCTACTCGGAGTAGGCGTACATCTCGTATTAACAGCAGGGGAGCCACTTCTTGGAGACGTACCATCACTTGTAGGTAGCGACGGATCGTTTCATAAACAAAGTGTTGTAAGGGAAGGGAATATAAATCCAGAAGAAGTTGAGAGAGAGTGGACTGCTCAAATTGAGAAATTCCTATCTTACGGATTAACACCAACTCATTTAGATAGTCATCATCATGTACACGGATTACCGATCTTACACGATGTTCTTGAGAGATTAGCAGCTAAATATAATGTTCCAATTCGTCGTTGTGGGGAAGATAGAGCGGTGCATCCATTTTCTGATGTATTTTACAGTGACTTTTATGCGGATGGTGTGACGGAAGATTACTTTGTGAAGTTAAAAGAAAGAGTACAAGGTGAACAAACGGTAGAAATTATGGTTCATCCAGCTTATATTGATCCAGAGCTTGTGAAGCGTTCGTCTTACGTAATGGATCGTGTGAAGGAATTGCGTATTTTAACAGAGAGTGAGTTGCCTGAAGGGATAGAACTTGTGAAGTTTTAATAGAAAAACGACGGCTACATCATGCCGTCGTTTTTTATTTACAAAATGGATAGAATATATCCGCCAAAAGCTCCAAGTATAACGATAACCCAAGGCGGTGCTTTCCAAAAAGCTAGTAAGCAAAAAAGAAGCGAAGCGAAAATGAAATCTGAAGCATTTATAATTGTACTCGTCCAAATGGGATCGTAAAAAGCGGCAATTAAAATACCAACAACTGCGGCGTTAACACCAAGTAGTGCGCCTTGTATGAATGATATTTTTCTCACATTGTTCCAAAATGGTAAAACACCAATAACGAGTAAGAAAGCAGGGAGGAAAATCGCAATTGTTGCGATTATTGCCCCAAGCGTCCCGTTTAACACTGCTCCTATATAAGAGGCGAATGTAAATAGTGGTCCTGGTACTGCTTGTGTTAATCCGTATCCAGCTAGGAACTGTTCTTTCGTCATCATTCCGTTTTGTACGAACTCACCTTCAAGAAGGGGCAGCACGACGTGTCCTCCTCCAAATACAAGTGCGCCAGAGCGATAGAAACTGTCAAATAAAGCGATGTAATAAGAGAACGGTCTTAATATTGGTAGCAGTAGTAATAGTCCAAAGAATAAGACGAGGCAAGAAACTGCTATCTTTTTTGAAATAGGTACTCTTATATTTTGAGATTGGCTAATTGGTTGGTTGCGATATAAAAACCAACCGATAAAGCCACATATTATAATAAGGATGACTTGTGTCCAACTACTTGGCCATAATAAGGCGATTGCGGCAGTTACAATCGCAATCGTTGCACGATTTCGATCTGGAGTTAACTTTCGCGCCATTCCCCATATGGCATGAGCGACAATAGCGACTGCTACAAGTTTTAGTCCATGAATCCAGCCAGCACTTCCAAGATCGAACTGATTAAGGAATGAGGCGAAGAAAACCAAAACAAGCACAGACGGTAAAGTGAATCCAATCCATGAAATAATAGCTCCTAATAGACCGCCCCGTAATAATCCAACCCCCATACCGACTTGACTGCTGGCAGGACCGGGAAGGAATTGACATAGTGCTACTAAATCTCCATAGCTTCGTTCATCCATCCATTTTCTTTTTTGCACGTATTCGTGGTGGAAATAGCCGAGATGAGCGACAGGACCGCCGAATGAAGTAAGTCCTAATTTAAATGAGACGAGAAAAATCTCTAATAATGTATGAAAAGTGTATTTGTTAGTTTTCAATGGAACCTCCTATAATGTTTTTCTATGTGCATTATACAAGAGACTTTCAATCTACAGGAACAATCACAATGTAAAGATTTTGTGAATCTTTTCTTTGTAATTAAAATTGAAAAAGTCATAAATGATTATGTTTAAACCATAAAGTAGTAGAAGTAGTGCTGGGAAATTTATATAAGGAGAATGCCTTATGACAACACATTTCTTTGCCAGGTTAACAGGTAAGAGGGAAGTGCCTCCTGTAAATACAGAAGCTTTTGGGGTAGCAGAGTTTATTTTTAGTGATGATTTAACGAAATTGCATTACAGAGTAATACTAAAAAATATAGAAAAGGTTACATCGTGTCAAATTCATTTAGGGAAGTCTACTCAAATTGGTCCTGTTGTTTTATATTTGTATGGTCCACTGGAGCAAGGGATTAGCTTGAACGAGGGAAGTATTACTGGTGTAGTGAATGTAGAGGATTTTGAGGGACCTTTACAAGGGAAATCATTCGTACATTTACTTCAAGAAATTATTCAAGCAAATGTATATGTTAATGTCCATACGAAATCACAAAAAAGAGGAGAAATAAGAGGGCGAGTTAGAAAAGTAAAGAAATAGAGGAAAAGGCTGTCCATATGTTGGAACAGCCTTTTCTCATTATATAAGGTGCTAGTTTTAGCAATTATTGTCGGTAAATCGATATATTTTGAAAATCGCTGATATAATCTGAGTTACGCCGATATATTTTGAAAATCGCTGATATAACTCACGTTACGGTCGATATTTTTAAAAACGGCCTCAATTAATTTTTAACAGGCTGATTTTTAATAAAGAAGTCCATAACATAAAATACTTCGTCATCAGGTATTTGTATTTCAAATGTGTTTTCAATTGGTTGCAACGCTTTTTTTACTTTCATATACATCCAGTACTCATCTTGTCTTCTTTTCTCTTTATCAGGGTGAGGAAGAAGGCTTTCTCCTTTTTGAAGACGGTCAACCATACAGCTCATATGCAGAATAACACCCATTAAGCTATCAGGAGTTAGCTGTAAGGAAATTAATTCCTGAATTGTATTTAATGCGTAACGAATTGTTTTGATAAGTAATGCTCCATCGTTACGCTGCATTTGTTGTTCAAGAATATCCGCCATTTTTGCATATGTTTCTTCATACGTAATTAATTCTTGAATTGGCTGAATCGCTGTGTAGTTTACGATGTCTTGGAAATGATATGTTAAGCATGGTACTTGCACATCGAAATTCGTGACGATACAAATGATGTTACGCTCTTTTTTTATGTTCTCAATCATTTTCGTTAAATCTTTTTCATGGACGATACTAATTGGAATAATTTCAATTAAGTCTTTATCAAATCGTAAATAGTTCTCTAACATTTTTTGAATAGCTAAAGCACTTCCTTCACCAGTTAAGCAAGCTGTTAAAATAACAGATTTCATTGGAGAGAGAGGTTTTTTCTTTTCTTCTTGTACGTTTAAGTAAAATGGTGTTAAATTTTTTACTGTTTCATACAGCGCATCTAATGAATAACCGAGCTGAGCTTTTCGAGCTGCTTCTAGTGCGTGTGGTGTGCTCGTCATCGAGAGAACACGTACAGGGATTTTGAACTCCGTTTCTAATATGTCACCGATATAAGCAAGTGACCCCATATCGACAAGTAAGAGAAGCCCATTTACATTTTGTAGTGTTTTCATATACACTTTCACACGTTCCAAGAAATCTTTCGGTGATTCGTGTAACGGCATATCAATACCGGTTACTTCCTCAATGCCGAGAAGTTCGTTTGCGACGTTTGCCATTTCAGTTGCGATGCCATTACCGTGTGCTAATATTAATACTTTTACTTCTGTTTGTGAGGCAGGAATTGGATCAACAACGAAGAACATTGTTAAAAAGCCAGCTTCATCAATAGGCATTGTTATTTGTAATTCTTCCTCCAGTAGTTGAATGCATTGCATAGCTACGGAAAAAGCTTCTTTATATTTCGTACGAATTTGATTTAATTGTGGGTGATGTATTTGTTTTCCGCTTTGTAAACGTTGTAGAGTTGTCTGTACATGTAAGCTTAAAGCGAGAAATACTTTTTCATCAAACGTCTTAGATAAATGCTTTTCAGCAAGTTCCGCTATTTTTTCACATACGGAAACGATATTACGATCCACAATTTTAAAAACATTTTCATGGCTTGTTTTTTTTGATATTTGGTTAAAATATTGTAAGAAAAAGCTTTGAACATCATTTTCTATTAGTAATTCTAATTCTTCCTCTTCAATACCACGTGCTTGAAGTTCTTCGTATTTATAATCAATATAATCGTAAATAGAAGAGCGTTTTTCATCTTCTGTTTTATGATTACTCCAACCTTCCTCACCTGTAAATACAAATGTTTCATTTGGTATTTGGTATAAGTGACGGCTCTTCCTTTCAATGAACAACCCTTCTTTCATATACCAAGGTAAATCTGAACTTGAAACATAGACAGAATCACGTTTCTTTGTGACCAAATCAGAATAGGCTTTCGCACAGGCAATTTGAACATCTGTTTTTAATTGACCAATGTTATTGGGACAATTGTAAAAGACGAAAGCACGCATTGCATTTGGGCTAACGTGAATGTCTTTTCGCAGACGAATTGCTTCATTTGTGAAAAATAGCTGTAGTAAAGCAAAGCGCTCTTTATGTGTACGCTCACGAAGTGGTGGCAGCGTAACAGTCATTGGTATACGTCTTGTAAATGTTTTTAATAAAAATGAATTTGGTTCTTCTGTTGTTGCAGTAATGATTAATACTTGTGCTTTACGTTCGTTCTCTGTTTCTCCAAGGCGGCGGTATACTCCGCGGTCAATAAAGGTGAAAAGCATTTCTTGTCCCTCTGGAGGCAGGCGATGTACTTCATCTAAGAAAAGAATTCCTTCATGTGCTTTTTCAATTAACCCTTTTTGATCACTTGCTCCTGTATAAGCTCCTTTTTTAATCCCAAATAATTGCCCGAGTAGTAACTGTGGATTATTTGCATAATCAGCACAGTTAAATACGATAAATGGTGCATCTTTTGGAAGCTGTTCAACTTCAATTGCATATTCGTGCATTAAAGAAGCAAACATAGACTTTCCGACCCCTGTTTCTCCCAGTAGTAAAGTATGCATACCGTTTGGAGGATAGAGAATAGAAGCTTTCGCTTTTTCAATTGCAATTTTAAGGCTCGTATTTTCAATTGCAAATGTATCTAATGAAGTTATGTCTTTTGAATGCGTTTCCAACGAAGTGTTCGTTTCTATGTAAAAACGAACAGGTCGCGTATTTGTTTTTAATAAACGTTTATCTTTTACAAGTTTGTTTAAATCGCTACTTACATTGGCGCGATCTAGTTGCAAAAATGTAGCGAGTTCTGATGCGGTTACACCTTCTGTATAATTGCCTTTTTGTATTGCGTTAAAAATGAGATCTATTCGTTTCATTTCTATTCACCTCGAAACTTCATCACTATTTAAAATTTTACACAAAAATGGGAAGGGTGGGAAGAGAAAAATAAAACAGCTTTAGCACATAGGCGCTAAAGCTGTTACAATCTTGTGTCTTTCCAAAAATTCACTTTGAGATGAGAAGAAGGATTATAGGGAAGAAGTTTGTATCCTTGTGACTGTAAGTAATCAATTACTTTTGGCAGTATTTGTACGGTTACACTCGAATCATGCATTAAAATGACTTCGACTTGTTCATCACTTTGATTACGTACTCTTTCGAGTATGGCAGAAGGATTGTCATAGCTTTTCCAGTCGTATGTATCGATCGTCCAATCCCACATTTTATACTGGGCCGATACAAGTGCGTCACGGTAATTCTTTTTTAAGTAAGGCATACTACCATATGGAACGCGAACGAGATGTGTATTTAATTTCGTAACTTGCTGGACAATGCTTTGTGTTTGCTCCATTTCTGCAATTAAAGTGGAAGGGTCACCAGTGTAAAGGCGTTTTACATCATGTGACATGCTGTGGAGCCCGATATAATGTCCTTCTTTAATTAATCGTTGCATCGTTTTTGTGTAATGTGGCACTTTTCCGCCAATAACAAAGAAAGTTGCTTTTCCGTTCTTTTCTTTTAAGATGTTTAAAATTTGTGTAGTATATTTGTTTGGCCCGTCATCAAATGTTAAGTACGCAATTTTTTGTGTAGGAGAAGTTGTTTCAGTATTTGGATGATATTCAGCAGGAAGAACAGTTGTTGCTTCAGTATTAGATGATACGTACATAGTAATCGTTAAAAATAAAATAATACATTGAAATACTCGCTTGATCATAACATTCACCCTCAGTTTGACAATCAAGATGTAAAAAAGAAAACTTGATACTTTTCTTATTATGTATATCTTTCTCCAATAGAGGAACTCTCAAACAATCTATATTTTGGAAATATAAAATGAGAATAAAAAATAGCATCCTCTTATAAGAAAGAGGATGCTATTTGAATATTTCATAATTGAAAAGGCTATACTACAATTAGTCTTCGCGTTTTTTCACTTTTTTATAAAAGGAAATGATTGGTTTGTAGCGTTCATGTACAAGCCCGATTATTTCAGCGATGATTTCTGTGAAGAAAATCAAAGCGAAAAGAAGAATAATGGATAACCATAACGTTGCACTAGTGAAAATAATGGCATTTACACTAAAGAAAATACCGAATGCGTATATAATTAGTACCGTTTTGCGATGAGAGAATCCCATTGCAAGTAAGCGGTGATGTAAATGTGATTTATCTGGTGCTGAAATAGGTTTTTTATTTACGATACGACGGATGATTGCAAATATCGTATCAAATATAGGTACACCTAAAATGATAATTGGAACGATAAAACTGAATAACGTTACACTTTTGTATAATCCAAGTAACGATATAACAGAAATACAGTATCCTAAAAATAGGGCTCCTGTATCTCCCATGAAAATTTTTGCTGGATGGAAGTTGTAGAATAAAAATCCAATTGTACTTGCTAATATAATTAATGCAAGTGGCAAGATAATAGCTGTTCCAGTACCCCATGGGCTAGTGAAGGCCATATATGCTAGCGTTGCAAGTACGATAGATGAAATCCCAGCAGATAATCCATCTAAGCCGTCAATTAAGTTGATTGCATTCGTAATACCTACAAGCCAAAATACTGTAATTGGATAAGCAAGCCATCCAAGTTCAGTATCCCCAAGGAATGGGATATATAATACTTGCACTAATAATCCACTTTTTACAATCATAATGGCAACTAACAGTTGCCCACCGAATTTTACTCTCGCAGATAACTCGTACATATCATCTAAAATTCCGATGATTACAATGATAATCGCACCTAGCGTTATCGATAACATTCTTTGTTCATATAAGCCGCCGACAACAAATCCTACAGCTACACCAATAAATATTGCCAACCCGCCAAGACGTGGCATAATCTTTTGGTGCACTTTACGTGCGTTTGGCTTATCTGTCGCTCCTATTTTAAAAGCTAATTTAATAACTAAAGGAGTAACGACGAGTACAGTGATGAATGATGCCAAAATGGCATAAATCACTTGTGAGTCCATTAATACCCCACCCTTTATAGTCTAACGTAATTTTTTTTTGAAAATATATTTATCTGAAAATTATGATGTTTATTTACAGGCTCATAACATATGGTATCACAAAAAGATTAGAATTCAATCTTTTTTTCTTTTTACGGTTAATGGAAGCGGATAGAATATATGACAATTGTATATAGAATGTTGAATCATATAAGAAGGTTAATCGTACTGGGCTTTGGAATGTAACATTTCCTCTTTTTCTTCAATAGTGAATACTTTTATTTCAGTATTATAAGTGTTACACGTAGAAATGAGTAAGTTTCGTGTTAAAATGTGGGAATTTATCAAGCGTGAACTGGCAGCCGGATTCTCACTGATTAAGTTTTACTTTATAGTGCATTTAATTTTACAAAAACTTTAAAAAAAATAAGGGAAGTAATTCATATAATGAAGAAGGAAAAGGGTTTTCTCATTTTTAATATGAGAGGGGGAAGCACAGGAAGAGTTCTATATTTCATATCTTTTCTATTGTAAATTCCTGTGCGAAAAGGAAATGAAAATTACGATAGTAGGTACTGGATATGTTGGATTGATTACAGGAGTAGGATTGGCAAAATTAGGGCATTCAGTTACATGTTTTGATATAGATGATGAAAAAATTGAACGGATAAAACAAGGGGATTTACCTATTTATGAGGCAAGATTACATGAATTAATAAATTATGCATATGAGAATAATGCTTTAACTTTTACATCAAATAAAGAAGAGGCATTTGATGATGTAGAGTTTATATTTATTGCAGTTGGAACACCACCTTTATTAGATGGGACGGCAGATTTAACGTATATTCAGAGTGCTTGTAACGATATTGGATTATATGCGACGAACGATATTATTGTTGTTACGAAAAGTACAGTTCCAGTAGGCACAAATGATGTAATGAAGGGATGGATTGAGGAGAAGTTAAAAGGGAGGCATACAGTACATATCGTATCGAATCCAGAGTTTTTGCGTGAGGGTTCAGGTATTTATGATTTCTTTCATGGAGATCGTATTGTAATTGGAGCGGATATTAAGGAAGTAGCAAGAAGAGTAGAGAGTTTGTATAGTCAATTATGCTTAGAAACGTATGTTACAGATATTAAAAGTGCGGAGATGATTAAATACGCGTCGAACGCCTTTTTAGCTACAAAGATTAGTTTCATTAATGAAATTTCAAATATATGTGAGAAGGTAGGCGCGAATGTATTGGATGTTGCCAAAGGGATGGGAATGGATAAGAGAATCGGTGCATCTTTTTTAAATGCGGGCATTGGCTATGGAGGATCGTGTTTTCCGAAAGATACGAAAGCGCTGGTGCAAATTGCGGGAAATGTTGCTCATGATTTTCGTTTGTTAAAAGCAGTTATTGAAGTAAATAATAAGCAACAGCTGCTATTGATTGAAAAAGCGAAAAAAGTTATGAACATGAATAAAAAGCGAATTGCAGTTCTTGGCGCATCCTTTAAACCGAATACGGATGATATTAGAGAGGCATCATCTCTTATTATAATAGAAGCATTAATTAATATAGGTGCAAATATTGTTCTTTATGACCCAAAAGCAATTCAATATGTAAAGAATATATTTGGAGATGCTATACAATATAGTAGATGTATAGATGAATCGATTAGAGATGCGAGTGCGGTTTTTATCGTAACAGAATGGGGAGATATTCAAACTTATCCGTTAGAAAAGTACGTACAACTTATGAGGGAGCCTATTTTATTTGATGGGAGAAATTGTTATACTGATGAAGATGTTAAGAAACAAAAGATAGATTATTACTCGGTGGGAAGAAAAAGTATTTGTAATAGAAAAGTTTCTGTTATGCGTTAAAAAGGGATGTACTCATGCATATTTTTATATGTCATAATAGAAGCTGTAATTAGTGAAAGAAAAGAGGCAATCACATGACTGAACGTTTAAAAGTAATGACAATTTTCGGGACACGTCCAGAAGCAATTAAAATGGCACCTCTTGTATTAGAGTTGCAAAAACACCCAGAAAAAATTGAATCGATTGTGACTGTAACAGCACAACATCGCCAAATGTTAGATCAAGTATTAAGTATCTTTGGAATTACGCCAGATTTCGATTTAAATATTATGAAAGACCGCCAAACTTTAATTGATGTTACAACGCGTGGTTTAGAAGGTTTGGATAAAGTAATGAAAGAAGCGAAGCCGGATATTGTACTTGTACATGGTGATACAACAACAACATTTATTGCAAGTTTAGCTGCTTTTTATAATCAAATTCCAGTAGGGCATGTTGAAGCGGGCCTTCGTACATGGGATAAGTATTCTCCATACCCAGAAGAGATGAATCGTCAATTAACAGGTGTAATGGCGGATCTCCATTTCTCACCGACAGCAAAATCAGCAACGAACTTACAGAAGGAAAATAAAGATGAGTCACGTATTTTCATTACAGGAAATACAGCGATTGACGCGCTACAAACGACTGTAAAAGAAACATATAGTCATCCTGTACTAGAGAAACTTGGAAATGATCGTCTTGTACTTATGACAGCTCACCGCCGTGAAAACTTAGGTGAACCGATGCGTAATATGTTCCGTGCAATTAAGCGTCTTGTTGACAAACATGAAGATGTACAAGTTGTGTACCCTGTTCATATGAACCCTGTTGTTCGTGAAATAGCAAATGAAATTTTAGGTGAACATAACCGTATTCATTTAATTGAGCCGCTAGATGTAATTGATTTCCACAATGTTGCAGCTCGTTCATACTTAATGTTAACGGATTCTGGTGGTGTACAAGAAGAAGCTCCATCACTTGGTGTACCAGTTCTTGTTCTTCGTGATACAACAGAGCGCCCTGAAGGTATTGAAGCAGGTACGCTGAAATTAGCAGGAACAGACGAAGAGACAATCTTTGGTCTTGCTGATGAGCTGTTATCAGATAAAGAAGCTCATGATAAGATGGCGAAAGCATCTAACCCTTACGGTGATGGTCGTGCATCAGAGCGTATTGTAGAAGCAATTTTACAGCACTTTAATAAGTAAATAAAAAAGGCCCAATCGCATAGATTGGGCCTTTTTGTTACGGCTGATTGCGCATAATCCACTCTGCATGAGCATTTGTAGAAGGTGGCGGATCAGTTGGTGTTTTATTTTGGTTTGTTGCTTTTTTTGTTTGTTCGTTAGAATTAGAATTTGAATCAGGACTTGAGTTGTTTTTTGTAGTTGGTTTTTTTGCTTTTTCTCCTAATTCTTTTTCAATTTCGTTACGCACCGTTTCTACACTGATTGGATCTGGAAGGAAGTAATAAATACCGCCTATCTTTTTGTCTTCGCCTTCAAGCTTTAACGTTTGCATTGTAGAAGGATCAAATCCAGAAAGTTTATTGTAAAGAGCAAGTCCGTCTGAAATAGGAATGTCGGTTTTTATATATTTTCCAACGACAGCTGTTAAATCTTTAATTTTAAATACAGTAGAGGTGGAGTTTAGCTTTTGGGCAACAGCGGCCAGTAATTGTCTTTGTCTAGCAGCTCGACCATAATCGCCATTTGGATCTTGCTTTCGCATACGGACATAAGCAAGTGCTTCTTCACCGTTTAAGTTTTGCTGTCCTTGCTTAAATTGAATTTTTTTGTAGTAATCCACGTCAGAGCGCTCCCAGAAATCGAAGGGTACGTCAACGGTAACACCGCCAACAGCATCAACGATACCTTTAAAGCCTTGGAAATCAATTTTAATATAATGGTCTACAGGAACTTTTAGAAAACCTTCTACAGTTTTGATTGCCATTTCCTCTCCACCGTAAGCATGGGCGGCATTAATTTTGTCTTCTTTTCCCTTTCCGACAATCGGAACGCGGCTATCACGAGGAATGCTCATAAGCGAAATCTTTTTAGTTTTCGGATTGACTGTTGCAAACATTAATGAGTCTGTACGACCATTTTGACCATCTGTCGCATAATCTTCTATACCCATAATGAGAATTGTAAAAGGTTCCTTTGTAATTTCTACATCTTCGTTTCTTAAATCCGATTTTTCACGAGTAAAACCACTATACATCCCCATAAGAGAAGAGTAAGAATTTAACACATAAACTCCTATACTGCCAAATAAAAATGCGAAAATAAGGAAGAAGAAAAGTTTCCTTCTTCGCTTCTTTTTTATTCTGCTATTTTGGAGATGATAATAACGTTCTTCCATATATAATCTCCTTAGTTCGTTAGTTCATTTGTAGGGAAGTAATTCACTACATTAATCTTTGAAGGTGATAAATGGGTTATTCTTAGATAACATCTTGTTCTAAGTACAACATATCTCCTTCTGTAATTGTACATTTCCCGTTTGTTAATTCAATCATCCAATCTGTAAATGCTTGTTTGCCGTCTTCTTCTACATACGTATCAAATGTGACATTTTCTAGATAATGAATATCTTTAATGGCATATTTTGAATTGCGTAATTCATTTTCCACTTTGCCAAGTAATGTGTAATCAATCTCGGTTTGCATCACACGCATTAGTTTTCGCTGGACAACACCGACATGATTAATGCCTTCGCTTGTACACTTTCCATATGCACGAATTAATCCACCTGCGCCAAGTTTAATGCCACCAAAATAGCGTGTTACGACGACGACGGTATCTTTTAGTCCGCGTTTTTTTAGTACCTCTAACATTGGTACGCCAGCTGTACCGCTAGGCTCACCGTCATCATTTGCCTTTTGAATATGATCTTGTTCGCCAATTAAATAAGCGGAACAATTATGTGTTGCATTCCAATGTTGTTTTTTTATTTTTTGTATAAATTCTTGAGCCTCTTCCTCAGTTGTTGCTCGGCTAATATAACAAATAAATCTTGATTTTTGAATGACGATTTCGTGTTCGCCGTAGTCTTTGATTGTAAAATATTGTAATAGCACTTGTGTACGCCCCTATCTATCAAAATGACTAGTACTTTCCATTTTAAAAGCGAGCCTTTTTATATTCAAACATTTTTTCTAAATATGCTGAAGTTTTTGGTGAGTATTTTATCTTTTTGTTGTAATTTGTCGAGATGGTAGGTATAATTTCAACCGGCATTTTCATGTATGGATGCACCATTTGTAGTTTTCGTGTAAAATTAGGAAATAAAACTTTTTATAAGGCAGGTACGAAAATGAAAATAGCTATTGTTACTGATAGTACGGCATATATACCGAAGCAAATTCGTGATGAACTCAATATATATATGATTCCATTAAACGTTGTGTTTGGAACAGAATCTTATCAAGAAGAAGCTGAAATTTCAGCAGATGATTTTTATGTGAAAGTACGTGAACAAGAGGAACTTCCAAAAACTTCTCAACCAGCAATCGGAAAGTTTGTTGAGCTATATGAAGAACTAGCTAAAGATTATGATGCAGTTATTAGTATTCACCTATCAAGTGGAATTAGTGGTACATATCAAACATCAACAACAGCTGGACAGATGGTAGAAGGTATTGATGTATACACGTATGACTCTGAAATTAGTTGTGAAGTACAAGGATTTTATGTGCGTGAAGGTGCAAAGTTAGCAAGTGAAGGAAAGAATCCAAAAGAGATTATCGCTCGTTTTGATGAAATGAAGAAAACGATGGACGCCTATTTTGTAGTTGATGATTTACATCATTTACAACGTGGTGGTCGATTAAATAGCGCGCAAGCTTTCATCGGCAGTCTGTTACAAGTGAAGCCAGTTTTATATTTTAGAGATAAAATCATTATTCCGTTTGAAAAGATTCGTACACGTAAAAAAGCATTAAAACGTATCATTGAAATTTTTGATGAGCAAGCAAGTAAAGGTGTACCTATGGAAGCAGTTATCATTCATGCGCAACGTGAAGAGGAAGCGCATGAATGGAAGAAAGAATTAGAAGCAAAATATCCTCACGTCACAATTCGTACAGGTTATTTTGGAGCTGTAATTGGTACGCACTTAGGTGAAGGTGCATTAGGTCTTGGATGGTATACGAAGTAATAAAGATATAAAAAGCTCTCTTTTTAAGAGGGTTTTTTTACGGGTATGTTACGTTTAGTTGACAAGTTAATATTTGGAAATGGTAAAATGTACGTAAAATAAAATAATGAGGAAAGTTTTATAACTTACTTTTTACAAGAAACTATATTATAATGGAGGAGAGGTGAAACATATGGAGCATAATTCTTGTTTATGTCCAAAGTTTGAGTCAGCTTTTACTCTGCTTAGTAAGAAGTGGACTGGCTTAATTATTAAATCTTTGCTTGAAGAGTCGAAACGTTTTAGAGAAATCGCAGATATTATCCCAAATATGAGCGATCGTATGTTGTCAGAGCGTTTGAAGGAATTGGAAAGCGAGGGCATTGTAGTTCGTAATGTCTATCCAGAAGTACCAGTTCGAATCGAGTATGGCTTAACTGACAAGGGAAAAGCGTTAGAAAGTGTTATGGATGAGGTCCAAAATTGGGCTGAGAAATGGATGAAGTAGTATTTCATTTGTATTCGTATATTTAATAAAACGTAAGGGATTCCTTACGTTTTTTCTTTGTTTATAGAAGTGAGAAAAGTATATAAATTTCTACACATACATACAAAAATATACGCATTTTGCGCTAGAGCTACATATAATATTACATTTGTTTTACAAAAACGTAACATTAGCAAAAAAAATCCCGAATTATGGTATAAATTTTATAGGTTATATACGGAAAAAGAAAAAAGAAAGCGGTGTAAAAAATAAAATGAAAAAGCTAAAAATGGCATCTTGTGCATTAGTTGCAGGATTAATGTTTTCTGGGCTAACACCAAATGTATTTGCAGAAGATAAAATTTCTGACGTGAAATCACAAATTAACACACAAAATGACACTTTACATAAACAACAACAAGAACGTGATGAATTACAAAAGCAAATGAATGACTTAAACAAAACAATTCAAGGTTTAGATAAATCTGTTCAAGAGAATGCTGCAAAGCTTGATGAAACAATGAAAAAAGTTGCTGATACTGAGCAATTAATTGAAAAGAAAAATAAAGATATTGCAGAATTACAAACAAAGATTGCAAAACGTGAAGAGCTATTAAGAAAGCGTTTAGTTGCACTTCAAGAACAACCAAATACGAACGTTGTAACAGAAGTTCTTGTAAACTCTAAAAACGTTGCAGATTTAGTTGATCGTTTAACTTCTGTTTCTAAAATTCTTGAGTCTGATGAAGATATCATGAAAACACAACAAGAAGACCAAGCTAGTGTGAAAAAAGATGTTGCAACGGTAAAAGAAAAACAAAAAGAATTAAAAGAAGCACAAGCTCAAATTGAAACTGCTAAGAAAGAACTTGACGCTGAAAAAGAGAAAAAAGCAACAGCGGTAAACGATTTAAGCGGTAAAATGGATACAGTTGTAACTTCAATGACAAGTACGGAAGGTCAATTGAAAGAGCTTGAGAAACAAGCATTACAATTACAACGCATTGCCGAAGAAGAAGCACAAGCAAAAGCTGCACAAGAAGCTGCTGCTCAAAAACAAGCAGAGCAAGCTGCTAAAGCTGCGCAAGCTCAGCCAGCACAAGCATCTGCAGAGCAAGCTGCACCAGCAAACAATGGTGGACAAGCTCAAAAAGAAGAGCCTAAAAAAGAAGAACCTAAAAAGGAAGAGCCTAAAAAAGAGGCACCTAAAGCAGAAAAGAAAACACCAGAGCAAAACCCAGCACCAACTCCACCGGATACTGGCGTAATTGGTAAAGCTAAGCAATATTTAGGTAAGCCATATGTTTGGGGAAGTGCATCTCCATCAAACGGTGGTTTTGACTGTAGTGGATTCATTTCTTACATCTTTGGTGTAGGTCGTCAAGACGTTAGGGGTTACTGGAACTCAGTTTCTAAAGTAGATAGCCCACAACCAGGAGACTTAGTATTCTTCCAAGGTACTTATAAAGCAGGTCCATCTCACATCGGTATTTACGTTGGTAATGGCCAAATGATCCATGCTAGTGATAAAGGAATTGCGTACGGTGATATTAACAGTTCGTATAACCAAAAACATTTCTTAGGATACGGTCGATTCTAGGATTTATAAAAGAATAAAAAACGTGTATAAAGTCGATAGCTTACTATTTTATAAGTAGGTTATCGGCTTTTTTGAGTTTTTACGAGATGATGAGAAAGGTTTATAGTAGTGCTGGAGGTGATTGTTGATGCTAGCGGGGAAACAGTTGCTATTAGAAGAACTTTCTTCAGATTTACAGAGGGAATTAAACGATTTGAAAAAGAAGGGAGAGATCGTATGTGTACAAGGTGTAAAAAAGAAGAATTCTAAATATATGTGCCAACGCTGCGGAAATGTAGATCGGCGGCTATTTGCGTCGTTTTTATGTAAAAGGTGCAGTAAAGTGTGCGCATATTGCCGGAAGTGTATAACGATGGGGAGAGTAAGTGAATGTGCTGTACTTGTTCGCGGGATTGCTGAAAGAAAGAGAGAAAAGAATTCAAATTTGTTACAGTGGAACGGGACGTTGTCTACTGGCCAGAATTTGGCGGCGCAAGGAGTTATAGAGGCTATTAAGCAAAAAGAATCATTTTTTATTTGGGCTGTATGCGGGGCTGGGAAAACAGAGATGTTGTTTTACGGAATTAACGAAGCGCTTCAAAAAGGAGAAAGAGTTTGTATCGCAACGCCGAGAACGGATGTTGTTCTGGAATTAGCGCCGAGATTGCAAGAAGTATTTCCATATATAAAGGTAGCGGCTTTATATGGAGGGAGTGTGGATAAAGAAAAAGATGCAGTACTAGTCGTTGCGACTACGCATCAATTATTACGTTATTATAGGGCGTTTCATGTCATGGTTGTAGATGAGATAGATGCGTTTCCATATTGTGCAGATCAAATGTTACAGTACGCGGTAAAACAAGCGATGAAAGAAAAAGCGGCGCGTATTTATTTAACTGCGACTCCAGATGAAACGTGGAAGCGAAAACTTAAACAAGGTAAACAAAAAGGTGTTATTGTTTCTGGACGATATCATCGTCATCCTTTGCCAGTTCCTTTATTTTGTTGGTGCGGGAATTGGAAAAAAAACCTCATTCATAAAAGAATTCCTCGAGTTTTACTACAGTGGTTACAAACATACTTAAATAAAAAATTCCCTATTTTTTTATTCGTCCCCCATGTGCGATATATAGAAGAAATAAGCTTGTTGTTAAAACCATTAAACAATCGAATTGAAGGTGTACATGCAGAAGATCCAGGGAGAAAAGAAAAAGTAGCGGCTTTCAAAAAGGGAGAAATCCCATTATTAGTTACAACGACAATTTTAGAGCGAGGCGTAACGGTGAAAAATTTGCAAGTCGCAGTTTTGGGGGCGGAAGAAGAAATATTTTCAGAAAGTGCGCTCGTACAAATTGCGGGCCGAGCAGGGCGGAGCTTTGAAGCACCGTATGGAGAGGTCATTTATTTTCACTATGGCAAGACAGAGGCGATGGTGCGCGCGAAAAAACATATTCAAGGTATGAATAAAAATGCGAAAGAACAAGGATTGATCGATTAATGCATTGTTTACTTTGTGATGAGTGTTTTGTAGAAAAGATTAGTTGGTACACTTTTTTTGTAAAGTGTCATAGAAAATATATATGTGATAGATGTGAGCAGAAACTTTCCTATATTATAGGAGAAATTTGCATGGAGTGCGGGCGACCTTTAGAATTTGTTCCTGCCGCATTTCAAGAAGACGGTATTTGTATAGATTGTATAAGGTGGACGAAAGAGGAGAAGTATCGTTCTTTTAAAAACCGTTCGTTATATATGTATGATGATGAGATGAAAGAAATAGTAGCACAGTTTAAGTTTCGGGGGGATGCGGAGTTAGTGCACATTTTTTATCGTCCTTTTCGAAGTTTATTTCAAAAGTATTTTGCCAATGTTTCAACCGTTATCGCTGTTCCGCTTAGTAAGGAAAGGGAAATTGAACGTGGTTTTAATCAAGCTGAGTTATTAGCAACTTGTTTGCCTGTCAAAATTTCTTATCCATCATTAAGAAGAAGGGAAACAGAAAAGCAAAGTAAGAAGACACGTAAAGAAAGGGTGTCAGGAAGCAATCCTTTTTATTTTCAGGGAGAAGAGATGTTTTCTGAGCAACATATTTTACTCGTTGATGACGTGTATACGACAGGGATTACAGTTAGGCAAATCGGAAGTTTGTTATATGAAAGAGGGGCAAGAGAAGTATCTAGTTTGACACTTTGTAGAAGTTAATATGGCAGTGTCGAAAGGGATAATAAAAAGGCGATAAGTCTTCTTTGACTTCATATGTTGTCATTCGTTATAGTCAAAATATGGGGCGAATGCCCTGATTTTTAGAGTGAAGGGAATGGAATGAACATGCAAGGAAGAGTGAAATGGTTCAATGCAGAAAAGGGATTTGGGTTTATTGAGCGTGAAGATGGTGACGATGTATTTGTCCATTTTTCTGCTATTCAACAAGATGGATATAAGTCATTAGAAGAAGGGCAACAAGTAGAGTTTGACATTGTAGATGGAGCACGTGGACCACAAGCAGCTAATGTTGTGAAACTGTAGGGTATATTGTTTTTGGAAGAGAAAGCTGCGTTTGTGGCAACGTTATATATATGTAGTAGAACCTCTTGTTTTTCGCAAGGGGTTTTTGTTATAGGGTAAGTTGTCAAAAAGTTGTTTCTTTTCTGTAACGAATTGTCCACAGAAACATTCGTTATTCACGATGTTAATAGGATAAAATAAAGATAGAAACGATGCATCTTTTCATTTCAACAAAAAACGATAAAAAAATTGCAATTCCACTAATTTTTTTAAAAAAGTTAGAAGGAGTTTTTAAGCCAATGTCGAAATTATAATACATAGGCTTGAAAGGAGGAATTCATCTATGAAATTCAACATTCGTGGTGAAAATATTGAAGTAACTCCAGCATTAAAGGAATATGTAGAGAAAAAACTAAGTAAGTTAGAGCGTTATTTTGATACATTCCCAGAGATTAAAGTTAATTTAAAAGTATACTCTGACAAGCAACGTGTCGAGGTAACAATACCATTTACTGATTTATTACTTCGTGCAGAAGAAACTAATAGCGATATGTACGCTGCTATCGATTTAGTAGTTGATAAAATTGAGCGACAAATTCGTAAACATAAAACAAAAGTAAATCGTAAGTTACGTGAGAAAGGTTCTATGAAAACGAACTTTATCCTTCCAGAAGCAGTAGCTGTTTTGGATGAGGTAGAAGAAGATGAATTAGAACTTGTACGTACAAAACGATTCGATTTAAAACCGATGGACGTTGAAGAGGCAATCCTACAAATGGATATGCTAGGACATAATTTCTTCGTCTTCACAAATGCTGATACAAACGAAACTAATGTTGTATATGGCCGTAAAGATGGGAAATACGGTTTAATCGAAACTAAATAATAATTCGAAAGCGCAGCCGAAATGGCTGCGCTTTTTTTGTATTTTTCGCAGCAAGGTTAAAAAAGTTTTATAAGTAGCCGATTTCATTAAGAAGTGATTTTTAGGCGGTATTTCCTCAAAACAGCAGGAGAAAATTCGAAACTTAGAGAGGTGAGTTACTCTTTATTATTTGGAACAAGCATAGGAATGTAGCTACCTTTACAAGTAATTATTTGCTAGGGATATAGTATTGTTTTTAAAAATTTAACGAAATGTTCGCAAGTGTAAAAGTAATATTAAATATTCTGAAATCCATTGAAGGTGTGTTGAGGTGTTGTTACCATAATATTGTATTATATTGATTTTGTTCCTTCAGTGGAAAAATACAATCAATATAATGCTACAAATTATCGGAGGTGCTTTTAGTGGGCATTAAGAAAAAAAGTCGTTTTATGTTTGGATCTGTTTTATCGTTAGGTATTTTAGCTAGTACTTTCGCTTTAACCGAACCGGCTAAGGCTAGTACAAGGGATGACCATGTGAATTTTACCTTTAGACTTTGGAGTCCATATGATTATACTAATGCACGTCCTAAAGAGACGCCTACCTCTATGTATATGCGTGTGAAGAGCAGTGAGAAGGGCGGAGGTTCTTTCAATGTTTGGACAGAAGCAGATAAAAATAAAAATGCAGAAGATAGAAAATGGGTAAATGTTTCAGGTAAGCATGAAGGAACAGTGATACCAGGTAGAACATATCTTTTTCAAAATTATGCATATGAAAACCATGGGAAAAATGTGCCTGTGAGATTTGGTGGTTATTCTAGAGAAAATAATGCTTATCCTACTGCTTGGAGTCCTGATAGTGTAAGACCTAGTGGACCTTACATTGAATATTGATTTAGAAATTATAAATTGAAATTATTTATTTTATAGTGCTAGAAAAAGTCGTATAGTTTCAAATCCGGATTATACGACTTTTCCTGCTATTTCATTTTTAAAATAGGAGGAGCTGTAATGAGGTTTATTTCAAAATATATTTTAGTTTGTTTTTTTATATTGAGTATTAGTTTCTTAGTTTCTTGTCAAAAGAAAGTAGATGAACCTATTGTACATATTGAAGATACTTTAACGGAAAAAGATAATTTGAAAAGTATTGAATTAAAAGGAATTAACAAAAATACTATTTTTGAACAAGTGTTTTTGGAAAGTGAAAATGGTGATGATTTCTTTCAAGGACAAATAGAAAAAAATGATAGTTTAATAGAGGATAAGCTTTCAAATAAAAAATTGAAATTAGGAGTTATACCAGAAAATTATTATGTTTTTTTGACGGGTGTTACGAATAAGAAAAAACCAACGTATCTCTTGGGACGGATTGAACAAACTGATGGAGAAGTAATTCAGTGGAAACAAGAAGTTAAGAGTGTAAAAAGAAAAGGCACAAATGATGTTTATCAGTATGAAGTTGAGTTTCCTAAATTTGAAGGAGAGAGAGCAAATGTTTCTTTTCGTTACATTTGGTTAAATAAAGAAAAGAAATGTTATGGTGTTGCGGATCAATTGTTCATATTAAAAAAGATTTAAATTTAATGGTTTATGGAGGAGCTATAGATGAGTTACTTTTTAGGAAGGATTTTAAAAGGTAGGATGTTTTGGTTGTCTTTATTTATTATGTTAGTAATTGTTATTGCTC